>JADFSR010000013.1 GCA_022560615.1 Gemmatimonadota bacterium | reverse complement strand
CCTCGTGATCAACTGCACGGCAGGCGACAAGAAGGTCTCGGGCCTATACAGCATCAAAGCGATGAGCGAAGCCGACCGGGTCCCCTTTCCCACGAACCCGGCGGAGGCCAAGAAGGTGGCGCAGCAGCGAAAAGGAATACAGTACGATGAGAAGGAGGGGATCAAGGTCGACACCGCAGGCGCCAAGGCCGGGATCTCGAACGCAGTCGTATTGGAAGGCGTCCAGTGTCAGATGGCTCAGATCGCTTGATTACAGGCACGCCACGGTCAACCGAGAAGTTCCCGACCACACAGTACATCTGATCCTCGGAGATATGGCGCACCGGGGGCTGGTGGAGCGGCAGACTCCCCGGCCCGGTCGTCGCAGGGGGATCAGCGTGTTTCGAGCGCTGTAGGGGATCTGCTCGCGCTCTGCTGACCTGCGCCGCATCTTGCTCGCGTGACCTCCGAGCCCTCCGGCAGACTCTACACCGCCGTCACGAAGTATTGGCCGATTGTCTGGCTTTCCGTCTTCGAACTTCCTCCTTCAAACACATCCCTGAGCAGGTGCCGTTCGTCGAGACCAGCGTGTGCTCACATAAGCGGCACGGGGACCCAAGCACCGCCGGCGTGCGGCCGCCGCTGCATTGTTACTACCCCACCCGCCAGAGTGGCTTGGAGGTCGGACCCGGCGGGCGTGATAGCCGAATGGAAGCCAGCGGGCGCCGGAATGAGGTTGGCCAGCACGTTGGCGTTCCACCCGGGACCGGCGATGTAGACCTGGTGGTGGCCAGCCGATAGGAGTTGCACCCTATCCCATGCGCCCTGGGCTCGCGCAGTCGTATCATCCATCTGAGTGAAGTGTACACCAATCAGTTGCGCTCCGTCGTACGCAACGAAAGCCATGCAGGTAAGCACGTTGGGGAAGACCAGTGGATTGCCTTGGACGATGTTTTGATATCCGCCCGTTAACTCCCATACGTCCGGCATGGTGTTCCCCGCGCTAAAGCCTCGACCGCGCTCCAAGCCGGTGGCGTGACCGGCTGGCTGTGGTCCTAGATGTGACATCCTACATCCTTTCTTCTCGGCCGCAACGCCCGGTCTCCCGTGGTGTGGCCCCACTTCAAACATCGTTCCATGCCGATTTCAGAATTGTCGAAAAATTGCCGGGGCAGACTATATACGTACTGTGAACCGAGGCCGTTGAAGAAAAGCTAGGGTCCTTGAATACCTGACCGGGGGGCCCCTCCGAACGTCCTGAGTGCCCGTATAAAGCCCGAAAGTCGCCAGGGCGTCCACCGTGTCCCCTTGTGGCCGCGAGACGCGTGTGAGAGCGCTCAGAGGCTTGCCGATACCCCTGGACAACTATGCGTCGGCGTGGGGCTGGCTACCGAACACACCCCAGGCAAGAGGGATGCCGAGCCAAGTGATCCGGACCGCTTCGTCTGCCCACCGAATGAGCACGATGACGCCGGTGAAGTGGCTGATGTTGGAGAGCAACTCGACCACGGTGCCCTTTGACTCTCCCCAGCGCCGACTGAGCGCGCCTAGCGTGGCGTAGACCCTGCCCCCGATCGAGGCGTTGAACATGTCGGCGAGGTCATGGATGAAGTGGACGTCGTTCTCCTCCACCTCGGGGTCCACGCCGATCTCGAACTCGGGTCGGAAGATGTCGTCATCGGTGATCGCCACCCACTCGGCTGGTCCGTGCATAATCACTCAGGAATCGGCCGTTTTGGGGTGGCTAGGGTAACATAATGAAGAGGGTTCTTCTTGGCGTGCGCGCAGCGCGATGCCAGGAAGGACTTATTGAACTGAGCCGCGGGTCTCAGGCGGATGGCTGCGGCTATGGGGATTGGTTGGGGGCGACTCTACACTCGATATGGCCCCGGCGGGCAGGTCGAGGAGCCAGGAGGCTGAGGTGGGGCCGGCGATGGCTCGGAGACACGCCTTTGGGTCCTGCGCCGACGCAAAGGTGGGTGCAGCATTGGGGCGAGGACGCACCGATCCCTCTTCCGGGGCACCGGCGGTAGAGTGAGAAGGAGTTCTTGGGGATCGAGGTCGCCCGCGTCGTCATGTGGGGGCCTCTCTGCGCCAGATCGGATGAGGAGCGCGGTCGGGCTTGATCTCTCGCACCTTGCGGAGATGTCCCGCCTCACACCGGGGACAGCACGTCACGTCCTCTCCGGTTAACCGGAAAAGCATCTCTTCCCAGCTCTCCGAGGGGGCGGGTGGAGCCGATTCCGCGGGGACTCCCAGGAGCTGACGGCAGAGCGTGATGCGTTGTTGCCGCACAGAGTTGGCGAGAAAACCATAGTGTCGGATCCGGACGAACCGCGGCGGGAGCACATGTAGCAGGAACCGCCGGAGGAACGCGGCGGCGGGAAGGGTCATGGACTTTCGGCGGTTGCCGTTCGCGCGGTCCCTGTAGTGGAACGTTACCTGGTCTCCTTCCATGGAGACGATACGCTCGTTGGAGATCGCGATCCGGTGGGTGTAGCGCCCAAGGTAGGTGAGGACCTGCTCTGGCCCGGCGAAGGGGGGCTTTGCGTAGACGACCCATCTTGGACGGGCGGCCCGGCGCAGGAGGCTCGCGACCTGGACACCGCTTCCGACACACGCCTTGATCGTGCCCGAAGCGACCGCCTTTTCAAGGGCGGCCAGCAGTTTGCCGCGAAAGACCGTCGAGAGGATGCGCACCGAGAGGAAGAAGTCCTCCCGAGTGGAGATCCACCGAGACCTGCTCGGGTCGAGACCGCCGCCGGGCACGATCAGGTGGAGGTGGGGATGATAGAGCAGGCATTGGGTCCAGGTGTGCAAGACGGCCGTCATGCCGATCTCGGCGCCGAGGTTCTTCGGGTTCGCGGCGACCTCCTTCACGGTCTCGGCAGCCGTAGTGAAGAGGAGGTTGTAGGCCACCCGCGGGTTGGCGAGGAAGATCTCGTGGAGGCAGGAAGGGATCGTGAAGACGACGTGGAAGTAGGGCACAGGCAGAAGATCGTTCGCCCGCGCCTCCTGCCAGCGCACGCGTTCCAGCCCCTGGCACTTGGGACAGTGCCGGTCCCGACACGAATTGTACGAGATCTCCTGGTACCCGCAGCCGCGGTCACACTCCCGGACATGACCGCCGAGCGCTGCTGTACGACAGCTCAGGATCGCGGCAACGACCCTACGCTGCTGCGCGTTTAGGCCGTCGAGCCGCGTTCCATGGGTCCGGAAAATGTCCGCCAGCTCCGGGCGCCCTTCGCGGGCTACCCGGACCGGCACGGGTCAGGTCATCGTCGGTTCGATGTCCTCGACATCGGGCAGCAGGTCGTCGAGCGGACTCTTCGTGTCCGCGACGTAGTTCTCGGCCACGTGGGTGTAGATCTCGGTCGAGCGCAGGCTCCGGTGCCCGAGCAGGCGCTGGATCACCCGGATGTTGACGCCGCGCTCGAGCAGATGAGTCGCAAACGCGTGCCGAAGCGAATGCGGGGAGACGCGCTTCCGGATGCCGGCCCTCTCCTTTGCGCGAGCGAAGAGCCTGCCAACGGACTCGCGAGTGAGTGAGCGTGAGGGATCTGCCCCGGGAAAGAGCCAAAGCGCGGGCTGGTACTCTCGCCAGTAGCGGCGCAGGGTCAACAGCAGCTTCTCCGACAACATGACGTAGCGATCCTTGCGACCCTTGCCCTGCTCGACTCTGATTATCATGCGCCCGCTGTCGATGTCAGCCGGCTTCAAGTGCACGACCTCACCGGTGCGAAGGCCAGCCGAGTAGAGGGTCATGAGGAGCGCGCGGTGCTTGAGGTTGGTCGTGACATCGAGCAGCGCCCGCACCTCCTCGCGGCTCAGAACGACCGGCAGCTTCCTGCCGGACCGATGGTAGGGGATGTGCTCGACGTTCCAGTCGACCCGGAGCACCTCCCGGTAGAAGAAGCGGATCGCGCAGACGTGCACGTTGAACGTGCTCCACGACACCCGTTTGTCCTTGGTCAGGAAGAGCTGGTACTGATTTACGTCCTCCACCGTGAGCTCGTCCGGCGGTCGCATGAAGAAGCGCACGAAGCACTTCATCTTCTCGATGTAGCACTTCCTCGTGTTCTCCGCGTAGCCGCGGATCCGCAGCTCGCGGTCCATCCGATCGTGTAGCCTGCCCATGGGATCCTCCCGTGAAAGGGGCCAATGACATGGGCGTCACAACGACGCCCCATGGCCCATCATTCCGGAGGACGGCAAACGAGGGGAAGGCGAGCAGGGTTGGTTGGTCCGTCAGACGCACCCCAGGAAGGCGCCCACAGGCTCCACCGCGCAGCGGTTTAGTTCAATGTACCTTCTGCGAACCTAGTTTACGGCCCTGAAGCCCTGAACCGCTTGCCGTTGGCTTGTTACGAGGGGCCACCGAAGGTCAGTGGTGGCTTTATGCATTCTTGGACGCCCCCGTTCAGGTGAATAGTCATGCGGTCCAGCCTCACGCGCGCTTGCCGTGACGACGCGTGAAAGTGCTCCTCACGCACGCGCGAGCCGTGCAGCCAGGTGAAAACGGGTGCTGGTGGTGGAAGTCGTACAGCGCACCGTCCTTTTTCCCTCGAGCGTGCTGAAACTGAAGTGGTCCGCATAGTTGCAGCGGCAACCTACGCTCGTGTGCTCAACGTCGTCGTCCGTCAGCTCGTGCCAGGTCATTCCTTCACGTCCTGGATGATGATCGTGATGTTCCGGTCATCGGTGTCTTTGCCATACTTCTCGGGGTTGATCCCAGCAGCGACCATGCGCAGAATAGCGCTGTCCTGGCGTATCTTGGTGCCCACCAGTTTGTTGTTCTTGTCGTATATCTGTTCTACCAGCCCGTGCAGCGCTCCCGACTCGAAGACCGCATCCCAGCGCTCTCTCACATCTTCGGTCACCTCGGCCTCCAATTCGGCGTAAGCTGGGTCTGTCGTACGCCAGTAGCCGCGCACCCTGCTCGAGCAGCCCGCGACCTTCACCGCCTTTGCGACGTTGCCGTAGAGCACGTAGGCGGGAAGGAAAGCTCGTGCGAGCGCCGAGCTGACTTGCTCTAGACGCTCTAGCTGGTCCGGTAGCAGTTCGGCGGGCTCGTCTTCCCAGTCAGCGAGCGTGGTGCCTCGCGTTCGGATACTACTACCTGGGGCGTTCTGCCCTGGTGTGCCGACACCAACGTCCGTACCCGGTGCTCCACCGACTTCCACTTCCGTACGTACCTGGGGCCTCTCCATCAATGCGATTCCCGGGGCTTCGCGTTTGCCAGACGGATAGCACGGTGGCGCCGTAATTTTATTTGCTTTCATGGGTGTGCGAGGTAGTGTGCGAGGTCAGATACACGAAACCCGTGACCGGCCGCTGGCCTCGCGCGTACGCGGGGTCGCCAAGCGGCGTACAGGGGTCGGGTTCCTGCCTTGGGACTGGCCTGGGCACGTTGCTGTGTACGTTCGGGTTCCCAAACTCCGAGGAAGACTCGGAAATCATCCCCGGTAACGCGGGATAGAACCCGCCTACGTACTCGGATTCTGTGGAAACGGTGGCGCTGTGGCGGGTCTGTTAACCAGGAGGTTGGTGGTTCGAACCCACCCGCCCCAGTGTTGTAAGATAAAGCGCCGTAAGGCTTTACGGCTCTGCGGCGCTTCCTTTGTCTGGCTAGGTGTGTCCGGAATGTGTCTCAGATTCAGGTGTGCTCGACAACGCGAAGCGCGGTTGCCGGGTCCGGATGCTGGTAACTGAGCTTCAGCGCTTGTGTGCTCTTCCGAACTCCCCCTCCCCTGGCGTCGCTAGGCGCGCCGTGCTCGACTTGGTTGAGGGGAGGTGAGGGTTTGACCGGGGCGTTAAGGTTCAGCCACCGGCAGGACGCGATGCTCTCGTGCTCGACTTCTCGAGTCAGCGAGAGAGCAGGCGTTCGGGCGCCAGCGTCAGGGCCCAATTCCCCGCAGACACCCATAACAAGATCGTGAGCGCCGAGTGCCAATAGGGTCCCAGCACTCTTGCAATACCCAAACACACAGATGGTGACGTGCTCGTAGGCATTGCGAAGGTATCGCGCAATGATCTCGCTAGTAGGTTGCGGCCATGTTGCAGAAGGCGCCCGCTCAGGGGAGGCGCGGACCCCGAACCCGTCGCCCAGCCTTGCGCGCCCGACGTCCGCCCGCAATCGTTGGGATACGCTTGGAGGGTCGATGATGAGTTGGGGAACGCCAAGACGCCGGGTGACGTGTGCGAGCCGATTCGCCATGCTGCTCTGGCTCGCCTCGTCGACGGTCACCGTCGCGGCGGATGCACAGACGCTCGGCGGAAGACTCCTCGGAAGTGGAAGCAACCGGCCGATCGGTTTGGCGATCGTCACGCTGGTTGCGGAGAATACGGGCGACATGGTCGCTGCGACCATCACAGATGACCTCGGCAGATTCTCCCTCACCTCGCCTGAGCCGGGCAGCTTCCTTCTGAGGGCCTCGGCCTTCGGTTACGGAACCTCCACGGCAGGCAGCATTTTCAACCTGGGTCCGGACGGAGAGATGACGGTCGACTTCAGGATCGACCCACGCCCGGTGGCCTTGGATGGGCTTGTGGTCTCCACCCATCGACTAGAGTCCCGGCACAACCTGATCGCGAGCGGATTCCTGGCCCGCTTGAACCGCGGCCTCGGCCACTTCATTACACCGTTCGAGATCGAGAATTCGCGGGCGCTCAGCACCGTCGAGCTCTTCGAAGGGATTCCCGGCGTTTCGCTGATGAAGGTCTACGGACGGAGTTCTTCCCAGGGGAACGCCGGCCACATGATCGTGCTTCGGGGCACCTCGGCCGCGGCCCTGTGTTTCCCGAAGTACTACCTCGACGGGGCCGCCATCGACTTCATAACAGGCGAGCTGAACACCGCCGTGCCGCTCTCGGCCATCGAGGCCATCGAGATCTACTCGGGACCTTCAGAGATCCCCGTGCAGTATTCGATGCCTGACCGAGAGCCGGGTGGTGGCTGGACCGTACCATGCGGCGTGGTCGTGTTGTGGACGAGGAGCCGCTAGCGCTGGTCCGAGCCTCCCCACGCTGGCACGGGGCCGAAACGGCGGGCAGGGCCTGGGCGAAGCCGCTCATTCGCGCCTCGCGGCGTCCTGGGCGATCACCTCGAGTGCTGCCGTCTGACGCTCCTGCAATTCCACCAAGCCCTCTAATACCTTGGCTAAATGTGGCGCCTGCTGGGCGTGTTTGCGGGCGGCGTGGTAGTCCTTCCCCTGAGCTTCCTGGGTGTGTCTAGAATGTGTCTCTGAGGGCGGCGAAAGGTGGCGGAACCCGAAGAAAACCCGGCGGAAGGCGGCGGAAATTTGGCTTAGGTAGGCGAAGTTCTCCGGATAGGGGTACCTGGGCTTTGGCCTGTCAACCAGGAGGTTGGTGGTCGAATCCACCCGCCCCAGTGTCGGAAGGATGGACGCCGATCTGGACGCTATGCGCCGCCGGATCGAGCGGGAAGCGATCGCTGCCGGAGTCCGCCGATCAGCGGTAGTTGTCGATCACGTAGAGATTTCCCCGATCGAAATCCTTGGTATAGACGATTTGCTTGCTGTCCGGGGACCACGCGCCGCCATGAACGTGCCACACACCTTGACCGAACGTGATCTGCTCCGGCTCTCCTGAGGCGCGGGGGAGCTGATCGGCGGTCGCAGGGGTCAGCGGGAGTATGTAGCGGTTGATGCTGAAGTGACCATCCGCGCTGTTGTAGGCGACGTAACTTCCGTCGGGTGCGACACTCAACTCGGACGCGTTCGCCTTGAGTAGTAGCACCTCTTCGCCGGTCCTGAGATCGGTGGCGATCATCTCGATCCCTCCGGAGCCGTCCGGCGGGTTCCGCGTATGGACGATGCGCTGGCTGTCGAGGTACCAATCGAAACGCAGGACCACGCCGATGTCGGTCCGCCTCGCATTGCTTCCGTCGGGATCGATAAGCCAGAGGGTCGTGCCTTCGTCACCGGGCGCTAGGTAGGCGATGGTGCTTCCGTCCGAGGACCAGCGTGGGGCGACTCGTGCGTTTACCCAGAAGTCGCCGTCCATGGGAATCACTTGCTCCGAAAGTCGACGCGGCGTGCCCCCGTCGAGACCGGTTACCCACAGTTGAAACGGGCCTTCACGATTGGAGAGAAACACGATTTCGTCCCCAGCGGGGGACCAGTCGGGCGTTCTGTCCCCGATTCCCTCCGCCGGGTAGGTGAGCTGCGTCTCCGCCCCCGTCGCTAGGTCGTGAAGCCAGATCTGGGTACGGCCTTGGCGACTGGATTGGAATGCGATCTGCTCTCCATTCGGCGAAAAGCGCTGCGAAAAGTTGTTGCCAATGCTTAACGAGATCGGTTGATGTTCCTCGGCTGACCCGAGGTCCATGCGATAGAAGGAGGCCTCATGACTCCAGCGCGAGTAGGAGATCCGCCCCGTAGACGAGATTATCGGTGTACTCGCACCCAAACCGTTCGTGAGTTGTCGAAGCTCCCCCGTATCTACGTCGACGTCCCAGATATCGCCGCCGCCGTTCGGGGTACTCGTAGTCGTAAACAGGATCCGACGATCGTCGAGTCCCCAGTTCGGGCTTCCGTTCAAACTCTGGTTGACCACCAGCGGGATCGGCTCGCCACCCGTTGCGGAGATCAGATATAGGCCAAACGGCGGTCGCCCAGGCTGCCGCATGAAAGCGATCCATTCTCCGTCGTGTGACCATGCCGCCCGTAGGTCGAGGGTTCCGGCGGCTGGCGTCGTCAATCGGGTCTCTTCCCGGCTCAAGAGCTCGACCTTCCACAGCGCGAGGCCCGTTGCTTCGAGCCGCGAAAACACGAGTTCACGTCCGTCGGGAGACCAAGGCTGAGAACCGATTACGCCGATTGCCGTGAAGCGATCGAGATACAGAAAGTGCGTTTCAGCTACCTTTCGTCTAGATCCTCCGGTTGGCGGCACCCAATAGACGTTCATCCCCGATCCATCATCGGAGATGAAGGCGATCTTGGATCCGTCGGGTGACCAGCGCGGCATCAGTTCGTCGTTCGGGCCGCCCGCCACCAGACGAAGCTCACCGCCACCCAGAGACGACACCGCGATGTCCATCGTCCCGTTCAGCGTGTAGTCGTACGCAATCTGGCTTCCATCCGGTGACCAACTGCCAGACAAATTGAGGCCGACAGTGGTGGTTAACGGTGAGATCGCAAGTGCGGGCAAGGCGTTGTTCGCCGAGTCACCGCCTCCCCAAAGCATTCCAGCGCCGACGCCCAGAGCAACCAATATCGTGGCGGCTGCAAGGGCAGGGGCCGAGAACCAGCCGGGCGAGCGCACGCTCGTGGTCTCGGCCCGCAGGTCGAAGAACCAAGCGAGCGCCAGCGCGATAGGAAAGCCCAGCAAGCCGGCCCAAAGAACCATGTCCACAGCGCCATCCGAGAGCCCGATTCGCGGAAACGCAATGTCGGCGAATTCGAGCGTAGCGAAGGCCGCTGCCACATACACGACCGCCGCGCGAACGACCTTGCGACGCTTGAGCTCAACGAGGAGCCCGGTGTCTTTGGCCATGTCTCGAACCGCCTGCGGCTACTACCTCACTCGGCGTGTGCGCTGGAGTCCTCATCAGGCACCCTCGCGGGCGACGCGGTGCCTCCCGCTCTCTGCACCGCGTTCTGCAGCACTGCCTGAATGTCGATGCCCAGCACCGAGCCGAGACCTTCCATGGTCCCGTACGCGCCCCTCACGCGCTGGTTGATCGCGTTACTCACGGCGCCGCCGTCGCCGCTGTCCATGACGATTAGGCGGTCGATGTCGACGCCCTTCACTGCTTCGACCGAGATTTCCAGCAGCTCGGGCAGCTTTTCGGCGAGGAAGACCGCGAACGCCTGGTCACCACCCTCCTGGACCTGCTCGTAGAGCAGCCGCAACACCTCGACCTGAGCTTTGCCTCGCTCCAGGATCGGTGCCGCCTCGGCTTTGGCCTGCGCGAACGCGGCGTCGCGCTCGGCGTTCGCGGGCTCGATCACGTCGGCGCGCAGCCGCTCCATCTCGCGCTGGACGCGCTTCGTCTCGAGCGCTCGCTCCGCCTCGACCTTGGCCTCTTCGGAGCGCACGGCCGCGGTCTTCTCCGCGATTTCCGCCTCCTGGTCGAGCTCCGCTTGGCGCACGCGCAGCTCGTTTTGGGCTTCGGCGATCTTGACGTTGGCTTCGGCTTCGCGGATCTCGGCTCGCTGCCTCGCCTTCGCCCGGGCTTCGCGGGTGTCTGCTGCAGCCTGAGCCTCGGCGATCTCGGCCTCACGCACCGCTTCGGCGGCCTTCTTGCGACCGATCGCCTCCAGGTAGCCGCCCTGGTCGCTCACGTTCTGGATCTTGAGCACGTCGAGGTGGAAGCCCAGCGACGAGAGGTCTTCACCGGCGTCCAGCGCGAGGGCTTTCGCGAAACCGAGGCGGTCCTCGTTGACCTGTTCAGGCGTCAGTGTCGCGAGCACGCCGCGCAGGTTCCCCATGAGCGTATCTCTTGCGAGCTCCCTGATCTCCTCCTCGGTCTTTCCGAGCAATCGCTCCACCGCGTTGTTGAACACGACCTCGGGCTTGGACGCGATCTTCACGTTCGCGATCGCCTCCACGTTGAGCGGGATGTTCCCCTTGGAGAACGCGTTGTTCACGGTGATCTCGAGCGGGATCGTCTCGAGGTTCAAGTATGACACGGTCTCGATGAGTGGGATGCGCATCGTGCGGCCACCCGTGATCGAACGGTAGCCGATCTTGCTGCCGTCCTTGAGCGCCCTCATGCCGCCCGTGATCACCGCGGCCTGGTTCGGCGGCACGATCACGATCAGCGCACGAATCGTCGAGAGGATCACCATGACGACGACGATCACGACGAACGCCAGCAGGGTCGCAGGCGCGGTCAGGATCTCAGGTAGGGTTTGCATATGAAGCTCCGTATGAGGAATCTGAACATCACTGAAGGGCCGTGAGGTCTTCGTCGGACGGGGCGACATATGCGACCCCGTCTTTCATCTCGACCACCACCACGGTGTGCCACTCTTCTGGGGGGGTGCCAGGCCCGACACTGGCGTGGGGCAGGGCGCGCAGCGTGTGACGCCGGTTGCCACGCTTGAGCGCCATTTTACCGACGGAGCCACCACCCAGGGGCACTGTGACCTTACCGGCGAGTCCCACGAAGGAGTCGTCCTCCGCGATCGTTCCCGTCTCGGTGCGTCGCAGGTAGCCGAACGCGCGGTGCACGAGCGTTCCGGATATCAGACCCCCGACGGCCGCGTAGGTGATCGTGCTCGGAGCCCCGGGTGCGAGGCCCCCGCGCGACAGCAACCACCCGACGGCACCGAATCCGAACAGCGTGTAGGTGAGCGTCCGGATCGAGAGGATCTTGGAGGCCGAGTGGTCGACGCCCGTGTCGGCATCCAGCTCCAGCTCCACGGCATCGCTGCCGAGTAGGTCGCCGAGCAGGGACAAGAGTAGGAGTCCACCACCGAGCACGACGCTGAAGAGATAGGCCGAGTACATCAGAGACTCCGAATCTGGCGAGTCGAGAAGCGCTCAAGATACACGCTGGACGCTCCTCGACGCTAATGCCAATCCGGCGTCGAAAAGAGTGCCATATCCAGCGCTGGGTTGAACTCGAAGTCGTGGGTGAACAGGACCTTGGTCAGAGCGCCGTCTGCGTCGTAGTGTACACGTCGCCCCACGAAAATGTAACCGTCGACGGTCCGGATATCCTCAAAGCGAAGGCGATTCCAGTCGTCATCGCTTTCCTCCATGTACGCCACCTGGACGGGCCACGAGCGGCCGTCCTCGAACCAGTACTGCCACGTGTCCTCGTCGTGCAGGCCGATGCCTTCTCCGAAGGTCACGCCCACCACGTGCCGACCCTCGTCATCGATGCCCCGATCGTGCACGGTCACTCCGTCGTCGAGGAGCTTGTAGGGCAGGCTGATCCAGTATTGCACGTCGCCGGAGACGTAGCGGACTTGGTCGTAGTCCTTGTCGCCTTCGCCGAGCGGCTCGCCGTTCAGCGTAGCCCACTGGGTCTCTCCATCCCATCCCTGTTGGATGAAGTCGTCCCCTTCCCAGCGTTCGATTCGGGAGATCTCACCCGCGTCCGTGCGGGCGATCGTTACGTAGCGAGGACGTGCGCGCCGCATCCGGCCGCTCTCGGGATCGTAGATCTCGGTCGTCAGAATGAAGCGGGCGCTCTTCAGGGGCCAGTACGCGTCGAGCCCGCCGACGGCGGCGATCCAGTTGGCGACGAGCGAATCGGCGACGGTGTCGTCGGCTTCCTGTCTGCTGGTGCGCTCGGCAGAGGTCACGGCGAGAACGCTCGTGAGCGAAAAGAGAACGAACGCCACGAGGAAGAAGGCAGTCTGCTTCATCACAACCCCCAAGGGTCCAAAAGGCCCGAACGCCGGGACGACCGGTCGTCATCAACAGGCGTACGTGCGATCCACTTGCATTGCTGAGTAAAGGGATACATCTCCTTGCCCCCTCGCGCGAGCAGGCCATAGTGTCTGAGGGTGACGTCGATCGGCGTGGCCACGCGTCTCGGACCCTTCTAGAAGGCCCAGTGTGATGCCAAAGACCAACCGCATGACGAGGGGGACAGCCAAGCGGCGGGCGTCGCTCGCGACGTTGGGCGCCACGCTCTTCATGGCGGCCTGTGCTGGTGGCGCGCCTGCTGGTCCGTTGCCTCCCTCGGATCCCGCACAGCTCCACTTCGCGTCGGAGCTCGGCATCGATCTGGCGGACTTCCAGCTCACGGCGTCGGGTCTTTACCTGCAGGACATGAATGAGGGGACGGGGACGATGGCGCGACGGACGAGCCATGTATGGATCTACTACGTCGGGTGGCTTCCCGATGGCACAGTCTTCGACGGCCAACTGCAGGGTGACCCTTTCCACTTCCGACTGGGTGGCAACGAGGTCATTCGGGGCTGGAACGAGGGCATCCAGGGCATGCGTATCGGCGGTCGGCGGCGGCTGGTGGTTCGACCGGGACTCGCCTACGGTTCGCGGGGACGCGGCAAGGTGCCTCCTGGGGCGACTCTGGTCTTCGAGGTTCAGCTCATCGACGCGAATTGAAACTCTGCCATCCGATGAGCGTATTCCGCTGGCACCGGGGGTCCGCATCGAGGGCCGTCCAGTTCGCCGTCCCACGCTTCGAGGACCAGACATCATGCGGTTGATTCGCCTCAGATTCTCTTCGCTGACCTCAACCGTGGCCGGCCTTCTTTTTCTCGCTGCGTGCAGTGATGCGTTTGCCCCCGAGGTAATCGAAGAGACGAACTTCGCGCCGTCGCTGAATATCGATCTCGGTTCGATGACCAGGACGTCCTCCGGTCTGTACATCGAGACGATATCCGAAGGAACCGGCGAGCCGGCGGTGGCGGGGAACGATGTGACCGTGTTGTACGTCGGGTTTCTCTCAAACGGAGACGTGTTCGACTCTTCCGATCAGAGCGGGCCGTTCAACTTCATCCTGGGTACCGGGGGGGCAGTGGACGGCTTCGACGAAGGTGTGCTAGGCATGAAGCTGGGTGGCATCCGGCTCATTATCATGCCGCCGAGCCTCGGCTATGGAAACAGTGCGCGCGGTTCGATTCCGGCGGGTTCGATCCTGATTTTCCGGATCGAGCTCGAGTCGATCGGCTGAGTCGCTGGCTGTCGCTTCACGCGCCGCTACTTGGGCGGTAGGCCGCCCGCGAAGCTCACCGCGACATCCAGCCAACTCGCCAGGTCGGCGTCGTCCGCGACCCCAGCGACTCCCATGTAGACCATCCCCTTGAGGGACCGGCCCGTGAAGTCCATCTCTCGGGCGTGCGGTCTTGTGAGCGCGTCCTCGTAGGAGTCTGGTCCGACTCGCAGCATGAGCTCCTCCCCGACGATACCGGCGCACGTGTTGCCGCCGAGCATGAAGCAGAGGCCTCCGAACATCTTTCGTTCGGAGAGGTCAGGGCGCTCGGGAAGCGCTTCGCGAACGCGCTGGGCTAGTCCTTCGTCGTATGCCACGATCCCCTCCACTCCACTCAGCGACCCCTACGGACCCTCAGCCCCACGCGCAGCGTTCGTGGGAGACCGGGCGTGAGGAATCCGCTCCACCTCCTCTTCCGCGCCGCGGACGTTACGCGAGATGATGCCGAAGGGCGAATATCTCTGATCCAACAGATTGGACAACTCCAGGTATGCCATCGCCTGTCCGATCCGATGTTCGACTCTCAGGTCGACGAGGGAATAGCGGTCGAGCTTCTTGAAGGGTGCCTCGTTGCCTTCGTCGCCGATGAGGAATTGCTCACCCACCCAGAGTGCTTGCAGGGCTACCGAAGTGCGAAAGAACGCGTACGCGACTCCAGCCGAGACCGAGAACTCCGGGACCATCGGGAAGCGGTCCCCGGGCTCGACCTCGGGCGGCGCTCCTTGCTCATCCTCATCGAGGAACGGCGCGGCGAGGACCGCCGAGGACTCGAATGTGGCCCGCGTCCAGCCAAGGCTGCCCGTGATGGTGAGCTCGTGCTCACCGCGAAATGGCCTCGCTTCTGCCGACAGCTCGAGGCCGAGCCGGCGGGTCCGCTCCAAGTTGGTGAAAAAGCCTCGGGTCGGCGTCTCGAGGTCGACCACGTTGAAGATGTCGTTCTTGACCTCGGACCAGTAGCCAACCGCTTCTCCCCGAAGCCGCTCCCCGCCGAGACGAAGACCGGCCTGCCAAGTGTCCGACGTCACCGGACTCAGGGGCGGGTCAGGCCCTAGTTCGAAGGGGAGCTGGCACGGATCCTCGGGATCTGCGCAGCTCACCTCCAAGATCACCGGGCTGCGGAAGCCCCGCCCGTAACCGGCGAAGGCGTTGACCCCGGACCCGATGTCCCCACTCAGACCGAGTCCTCCCGACCACTCGCTGAACGTGTTCTCCCCGCTGTCGGCTGGATCGAGAAGGTCGGTCACCGGAAGCGAGGAGAAGTCGAACCGGAGTGAGCCGTGCAGTGCAAGGCTCGGGGAAAGCGCCCACCAAGCCTCGGCGAAGCTTGCCAAATTGCCCTCGTCGGTACGGAGGCGTTCTGTCGTGTGTGGCGCTAGACTCGGGAAGGCGCGGTTCGGGTGCGCTTGGATGTCGATGCGCACGTCGTTGCGTACCCCTTCGGCGCCCAGAATGAGCAGGAGTCCATCGCGCGGCTGGTAGGTCAACTGGGCCGTTGTCCCCACCGAGGCTATCTCGGTGATCCCGAGCGCGTCGGGTTCCGTGACGTTGTCGTTCGACTGCCGAAAGTCGACAAAGCGGGCGAAGGAGATCAGCTGTGCGCTCCACTCCTCGGAAAGCACACGCTCGAGCCTTCCGTTGAGGAAGTGCATGCGCGCAGTGAATGCGTCCCCCGTTCCACCGGTGTACTGGAGTCGGCGCCGATCCTGGGGGGGAGCGACGATGTCGGCAGGCAAAGCTCCCCCCTGGATCCACGACTCTGGAAGAGGTCCGGTTCCCTCCAGCGAGTCCGACTCGAACGTATAGGACAGCCAGGCGTCGGTGCGCTCTCCACTCCAGCCGAGCTTGCCAAAAACGGACAATTCCTCCGAGTGCCCGTGCTCACGCCAGCCGTCTGACCGCCGATATGAGGCTGCGATGAAACCGTCGTACGCGGCCCATCGCCCTCCGGCGCGCACTGTTCCGGAAGCCGAGCCGTACGATCCACCCTCCGTCTCGAGTTCGATTCGTGCGTCGTCGCTCCCCCGCGCGGTAACGAAGTTGAGGGCACCCGCGAGCGCGTTTTTTCCGAACGCTCCAACAGGTCCGCGAAGAAGCTCGACACGTTCGACGGCACCGCCGGGGATGAGCGACAGGTGCACCTGCGAAGCGTCGGCCTCGTTCACGCGCACGCCGTCGACGAACACGCTCACGCCCTGGGGCACCCCCACGATTGGGCTCAGTGCGAAGCCTCTAAGTCTCACATCGGATTGGTAAGGGCTCCCGGTTTGATTGCTGAGGCTGACACCTGGGAGACGGGCTAGCCTACGCGTGAGGCTCTCGGCCGAACCGTCCTCGATCTGAAGGGTCTGAACGGGGAAGGGCGCCCGGGCAGCCGGGAAGGCCCCAACACGAAGCCGACCAATCGGCACCGTGATCTCAGACAGGACGAGCACGGAGTCCGGCGGCACGGAGTCCCGGCTCCTGAGCGGACGCGGGGATGAGCGGTGCCGCAACGAAGGGCAGAGCGGCGAAGAGCCGAGCCGAGCCACCCACGATTCTGCGACGCTTCGGAATGATCAACCCGCCTACATTTTCGGGAGCGTGACCCCGACCTGCTTCATGTACTTGCCCTGGCGGTCCGCGTACGCCACCTCGGGCTCCTCGTCGCCCTCGAAGAACAGGAGCTGCGCGATCCCCTCACCGCCGTAGACTTTCGCGGGCAGGGGGGTCGTGTTGGAGATCTCGAGCGTCAGGTACCCCTCCCACGTCGGCTCGAGGGGAGTAACGTTCACGATCAAACCACAACGTGCGTAGGTCGATTTTCCCACGCACAAGACGAGCACATCCCGTGGAATCCGGAAGTACTCCTCGGTTCGAGCGAGCGCGAACGAGTTGGGCGGGATGATGCACTCCGGTCCGACGATGTCGACGAAAGAGCGGTCGTCGAAGTTCTTCGGGTCCACGATCGAGTTGAACACGTTCGTGAAGACCTTGAACTCGGTCGACACTCGGATGTCGTAGCCGTACGAGGAGAGGCCGTAGGAGATCTTCCCCTCCCGGACCTGACCAGTCTCGAAGGGCTCGATCATGCGGTGCTCTTCGCACATGCGGCGGATCCACTTGTCGCTCTTGATGGGCATCTAGGGAACCTCTGAACAAGTAGGGCACGCCGCGTTACGGTGCCACGGCTCCATATCCTAGGCGGGGCGACGACGCCATAGCCGTCGCTACGGCTAGGAGCCCCAACGACGGAGATGGGGCCGTGCCACCGTAACCCACAAACCGGTACGATTGTCACACTCGGTGTTGGGCGCAGGGGGGTCGCGGCCCAATAGGTCGTCTCTCCTCCTCGCCGTAGCTACGGCTACGACTCGTCGTCCTTCCTACTCTTGAACTCGCGAGACCCCTGCGCGCGGCGCGCCCTACTTGTTCACAGGCTCCCTAGACCCCTCCGCCCGAGACATTTAACTTTTCTAGGCTGTACTGGGGGCGTCGCGTACAAAATGTCCCTGCAAGTCAATCGGGCCGGGCCTGTTAGCGCCCAGGCCCGTTCCACATAGGTGCTTGGAGTAGGACATGAAGAAGGGCATCCATCCCGAATACATGGCGGCGACCGCCGTCTGTGCGTGCGGCAACCGCTTCGAGACGATGTCCACCGTGGACGAGATCCACGTGGAGATTTGCTCGGTGTGCCACCCTTTCTACACCGGCAAGCAGCGTCTAGTAGACACCGCGGGCCGCGTCGACCGCTTCAAGAAGATGTACGGGACGGTCGCCGCGAAGTGAGGGGGCCAGGGCCTCCTGAGTCATGGCCCATCTCATGAAGTCCCCGAACGTCGACGCCCGTCTGCTGCAGCGCCTCGAAGAGGCGGAACTGCGCCTTCCAGAGCTCGACTCGGAGCTCGCAAGCCCGGAAGTGCTCTCGAGCCCTGAGCGGCTGAAGGATCTCGGGCGGGAGAGAGCGCGTCTAGACCGGATCGTCACCGCCAGCCGTGAGCAGCGTACCGCGGTAGAAGATCAGCGCAGCGCGGCCGAGTTGCTGGAGGAGACCGACGATCCCGAAATGAAGGCGCTCGCCGAAGAGGAGCTCTCGGTACTCGGCAAGCGCATCGAGCAGCTCGCGCTTCAGGTGCGTGAGCTGCTCATTCCACCGGACCCACTAGCGGATCGCGCGGCGGTCATCGAGATCCGCGCCGGTACGGGCGGCGATGAAGCAGGCCTCTTCGCGTCGGATCTTCTGCGCATGTATCGCCGATTTGCGGAGCGCAACCGCTGGTCTGTCGAGGTAATGAGCCTCTCTGAGGGCATCCCAGGCTCGATCAAGGAAGTGATCTTCACAGTGCGTGGAAGTGGCGCGTATGGTCGACTGCGGTACGAGTCGGGTGTGCATCGCGTTCAGCGTGTCCCCGCGACCGAGAGCCAAGGGCGGATCCACACCTCGGCGGCCACCGTAGCGGTGTTGCCCGAGGCCGAGGAGGTCGATCTGGAGATCGATCCCAACGACCTGCGAATCGATGTCTTTCGGTCTTCGGGTCCCGGCGGCCAGTCGGTGAACACGACGGACTCCGCCGTACGCATTACGCACCTCCCGTCGAAGCTCGTCGTAACCTGCCAGGACGAAAAGTCGCAGCACAAGAACAAGGCGAAGGCGATGAAGGTGCTGCGCAGCCGCCTTCTCGATCGGATGATCGCTGAGCGGGAAGCCGAGCGCGCGAGGGAACGGAAGACCCAGGTGGGCACGGGGGACCGGTCGGCCAAGATCCGCACGTACAATTTCCCGCAGGGGCGGGTTACGGATCATCGGATCGGCCTAACGCTCCACCGGCTCAACGATGTGCTGGACGGGACACTCGACGAGCTGATCGCGTCGCTCCGGCTTGCGGAGGAGCAAGAGCGACTCGGGGCCGACGATGAGTGAGGACCTCGACCGACTACCTTCGTCGCCGCTGGGCGCGCAGGGCAAGGACCGCTGGACGGTACTCCGCATGATCGAGTGGAGCGGAGAGTACCTGGAGGGCAAAGGTATCGTGCGTGGTCGTCTCGACGCCGAGCATCTGCTCGCAGACGTATTGGGGCTCGGGCGCCTGGAGCTCTATCTGCAGTTCGACCGGCCCCTGGTCGCCGCGGAGCTGGACCAGTACCGGCCACTGCTCAAGCGGCGCGCAACAAGGGAGCCACTTCAGTACATTCTAGGGCGTGCGGCCTTCCGGGAGTTGGATCTCGAGGTCGATGGGCGGGTGCTGATCCCCCGTCCCGAGACCGAGATCCTTCTCGATGAGGTACTCGAGTGGGCCGGGGCTCACGCAGGTGCTCAGGCGCGCGGGCTCGATGTCGGTACCGGGTCGGGGGCGATCGCGCTGTCGCTCGTGCTGGAAGGGCCGTTCGAGTTGGTCGTGGCGACAGACAGCTCCGAGGGTGCGCTGGAGGTAGCCCGCTGCAATGCGGAGGCCGCTGGCTTGGGTGAGAAGGTGGAGTTCCGGCTGGGTTCGTACTTCGAGCCTGTCTCGGAGGCGGAGGTCTTCGACCTCGTGGTGTCCAATCCGCCGTACGTTGCGGAGGGGGAGGCTCCGTCGCTCGAGCCCGAAGTGCGCGAGTGGGAGCCCGGTGACGCGCTCTTCGCGGGGCCGGACGGGCTGGTGGCGCTAAGGGCCATCATCGTAGGCGCGGGTTCGCGCTTGCGGCCGGGCGGGCTGCTGGCGCTGGAAGTAGGCGTGGGCCAGGCAGGGCCGGTGGTGGCCATGCTGGAGGATACGGGCGAGTACGTCGACGCACGCGTGCGAAGGGACCTAACGGGACGTGAGCGGATGGTGCTCACGCGTCGGGCGATGACGAACTGAGATTCCGGACCGGAGACATGAGGGTATGATGGGCATCGATGAAAAGGCGCGCGACCTAGGGAATGCCCTGGCGCGGACCGACGAGTATCAGGCGCTCAAACGGGCGATGGATGCCGCGGATGAGGACCGGGAGTTGGTCGAGCTTCGGAATCGCCTCGAGGCGCTCGAGCAGCGCCTGGAGGCGTCGATGCTTGCCGGTCAGGAACCCGATGAGGACGCGAAGAAGGTTTACACGGAGGCTGCCGAGGAACTTCAGATCAAGGCGGGCTTCCAGCGCCTGATTTCGGCACAGGCCAACTTCGAGAAGGTCATGATGAAGGTGAACGACACCGTGGCAAGGGGCATCGAAGAGGGCGCCCGGAGCCGGATCATCGTTCCGTAGGGCCAGTTCAACGATCAACTCAAACGTGAGGCTTTTCAGTGAAGCAGCCTACTGAGATCCGTCCGGCCGAGGGCAAACTCGGCGTACTTCTGCCCGGCTTCGGGGCCGTCGCCACGACGTTCGTTGCCGGCGTGGAAGCCGTGCGCCGCGGACTCGCGGAGCCTATCGGCTCCTTGACCCAGATGAACACGATTCGGTTGGGCAAGCGTACCGATGGCCGCGCTCCGCTCATCCAGGATTTCGTGCCACTCGCCGGTCTCGACGACCTCGTTTTCTGCACCTGGGACCCGATTCCCGACGACGGCTACGCGAGCGCGGTGAACGCGGGGGTTCTCCAAAAAGAGAAGCACCTCGACCCGATCCGGGACTTTCTGTCTGCCATCAAGCCGATGTCGGCAGCCTTCGACACCGACTACGTGAAGAAGCTCGACGGCCCGAACAAGAAGTCGGGCACCAAAATGGAACAGGCCGAGGAGATCCGTGCCGACATCCGCCGCTTCAAGGAGGAGAACGGCTGCGACCGCCTCGTGATGATCTGGTGCGCCTCGACCGAGGTCTTCCTACGCCCGAGTGCAGTGCATGAGACCCTCGGGTCGTTCGAGCAGGCCATGTGCGACGGTGACTCGGGGATCGCGCCCAGTATGCTGTACGCGTATGCGGCGCTGATGGAGGGCGTACCGTACGCCAACGGCGCCCCGAACCTATCGGTGGACATTCCCGCGCTCGAGCAGCTCGCGGCCGACAACAGCGTGCCCATTGGTGGCAAAGACTTCAAGACGGGCCAGACCCTCATGAAGACGATCCTCGCCCCGGGCTTCAAGACGCGCATGCTCGGTTTGTCGGGGTGGTTCAGCACGAACATCCTCGGCAATCGCGATGGCGAGGTCCTCGACGACCCCGAATCGTTCAAGACGAAGGAGGAGTCGAAACTCGGCGCGCTCGAGCACATTCTGCAGCCGGACGTCTACCCGAAGCTGTACGGTGACATGTACCACAAAGTGCGGATCAACTACTACCCGCCGCGTGGCGACAACAAAGAAGGGTGGGACAGCATCGACATCTTCGGATGGATGGGGTACGCCATGCAGATCAAGGTCGATTTCCTCTGCCGCGACTCGATCCTCGCCGCGCCCATCGTGCTGGACCTGGCGATCTTCCTCGACCTCGCGTCGCGCGCGGGCCTGAGTGGGATCCAGGAGTGGCTGTCGTTCTACTTCAAGGCGCCGCAGACCGCGCCTGGCCTCTATCCGGAGCATGACCTCTTCATTCAGCATTGGAAGCTGAAAAACACGCTTCGCTGGATGATGCGCGAGGAAATGGCGACTCACCTGGGTGTGGAGTACTACGACTAGACCATGGCGGGGCGCTTCATCGTATTGGAGGGCGCCGACGGCGTGGGCAAGACCACGCAGGCCGCCCTCCTGTCGTCTTGGCTGGCTGCGCGCGAAATCCCGCACATCCTCACGCGGGAACCCGGGGGTACTCCGGTGGGTGAGGCGATCCGCGAGGTCGTGCTCGGTCGCGACGACCTGGAGATGCCTGCTGAGTCCGAGCTCTTGCTCATCCTCGCGGCGCGGGCGGCGTTCGTGCGCGACGTCGTTCGGCCCGCGCTCGCAAAGGGCCAGGTCGTATTGGCGGATCGCTTTGCGCTCTCCACGCTCGCGTACCAGGGCTACGGTCGGGGGCTGGATTTGGACGACGTGAGGGACGGCCTGCGGATCGCTACGGGTGGTCTGAGGCCGGACCTGTACATCGTGCTCGATCTGCCGGCCGAAGCCGCCAGCGAACGTCAGCGTCGAGATGGCATGATACCGGATCGCATCGAAAAGGAGGGATACGGCTTCCTCCAGTCCGTGCGTGAAGGGTATCTTGCGTTGGCGGAGACGGAGCCGGGAGTTCAAGTGTTGAGCGCCCGTGGGGCGCCCGAGGACGTGCACGCGACGATCCGTGGACTTCTCGAGACGTGTTTCCCTGAAACCTTCCGGTAGGGCGCGGTATAACCGAGAGGGTTTGCGATGGGCTGCCGGGGAGTGCTCGGTATCAGAATGGATCGGTCGAACGTGAGCAGGAGGGTGGAATCGTGAGGCGAGGGGTCTTTGCGCCGGTGGTCGTGGTCGCCTTTGCGGTGATGGCAGGCGGCTGGTTATTGCAGGAGGGCGTCGACCGAGCCGCGAACATTTACGTCCGTGTGCGCGTGCTCCAGGAAGTCGTAGAGCACGTGGAGACGAGCTTCGTAGACGACGTCGATCCCGCCGGTCTCTACAACGCCGCGATCGACGGACTCATCCGCGACCTCGGCGATCCGCACTCGTCGTTCTTGCCCGCCGACGAATACGAGAACCTGAGCATCCGCATTGAAGGAGAGTACGAAGGGATCGGTCTCGAGGTCATCGACCGCGGCGGTTGGGTTACGGTTGTCAGTCCGATTTCGAGCACTCCGGGCCAACGCGCCGGGATTCGCGGTGGTGACAAGTTCTTCGAGATCGAGGGGATTCCCGCGGACACGATGACCACGGACCAGGCGGTCGAGCTGCTGCGCGGCCGTCCCGGTACTGAAGTCACGGTGAAGATGCTTCGCCCAGGAGTCGAGGAGCCGATCGAATTCACCATCAAGCGGGCGACGATCCGACTGCGTGCGGTGCCCTTCGCGCTCATGCTGGAGCCCGGGATCGGCTATGTGCCGCTGCAGACCGTCA
Organism: Gemmatimonadota bacterium; assembly: GCA_022560615.1. Taxonomy (NCBI): domain Bacteria; kingdom Pseudomonadati; phylum Gemmatimonadota; species Gemmatimonadota bacterium. Next base: position 71,061 of record JADFSR010000013.1, on the reverse strand, counting down.
GTGAGACGTCGTCAAGCGAGATCCGAGCTGCCGTCGACTCGCTGCGTGGGGAAGGGCTCGACGGACTGATCCTGGATCTGCGCGGGAACCCGGGTGGCTTGCTCGACGAGGGGATCGCGGTCTCCGATCTGTTCCTCGAAGCAGGCCTCCCCATCGTCGAAACGAGGGGCAGGGCCGCGAACCAAAACGCGACGTACTCATCGTCGTCACCGGATCGATATAAGGATCTGCCCATCGTCGTGCTGGTCGACGGCACCAGTGCCTCGGCGTCGGAGATCATCGCAGGAGCGCTCCAGGATCACGACCGGGCGGTGATCGTCGGTGAGACGACGTACGGCAAAGGCTCCGTGCAGAGTCTTTTCCGGCTCACGGGCGGAGACGTATTGCGGCTGACTACGGCGCGGTGGTATACGCCCGTCGGTCGTTCGATCGACCGTGATCCCGATGCCGTCGTCGATGTGGCGGAGCACGAGCTCGCGATCTCGGGCAAGATCGTGATACCGACCGTCCTCGATGGACGCCCTGAGTACGAGTCGCTCGGTGGCCGCACGCTGTTAGGGGGCGGTGGTATCACTCCCGATCTCTTCGTATCTCCAGAGACGTTGTCGCCCCAAGAGGCCGAAGCGGTCTACCGGGTCTTCCGTCGGGCGGGAGAATTCAGCACGGCGCTCTTCAACTACGCCGTCTCATTCGTTCAGGACCACCCGAATGCCCAACCGGGCTTCGTCGTGCGTGACGCCGAGATCCAGGACTTCTACGAGACGCTTCCCGAGTGGCGCGCGGAAGTCGACCACGACGAATTCATGGCGGCCCAGCGCTTCGTTCGCTACCGCATGGAGCGAGAGATCGCCCTGCAGGCGTGGGGTGACGCTGGGCAGTTCGAGCAGTCCCGGAGGCACGACACCCAGCTGATGAAGGCGGTCGAGCTGCTACGGGGTGCTGCGAACCCGGCGGATCTGATCGCACAAGTCGCGTCCGCGGAGAACGAGCAAGACTCGGGCTCCTGACACTGTGGCGGACCCACGTGCCTAGAAGGGTGATCGGGAAGGTGGGTGGGCCGCGCACATGGCGCTTGCGCGCGTTCAGGCAAGGAACGACGAGGAGTCGTAGCCGAGCTACGGTGACGAGGAGAGACGCAGGATCAACCGCGCAACCGCCATGTGCCCAACACCATGGTTGATATGATCTTACGCCTCTGTGGGTTGGGGTGGCACGGCCCCATCTCCGTCGTTGGAGCTCCTCGACGTAGCGACGGCTATGTCTTCGAAGCTCCGCCTAGGATATGGGGCCGTGGCACTCCAACGCGGCCCACCCACCTTCCCGATCACCCTTCTAGATTCGGCGGCCGGTCCGATTCCGTCATGCCCACGCCCCGTTGGGGCCGCTTCCTTACAGGTGACCACGATCTCGGATCCATGGACTTGGCGGACGAATGGGCGTAGTCGAGGTCGTGCGCGGCGATCTGGTGGAGGCGAGACACTCGCTTCGTATAGTCGTCGCGGACCACGAAGGAGCCGTAGTCGCGTCCATCGGTGATGTTGACGAGCTGACGTACTACCGCTCGGCCGCCAAGCCCCTGCAGGCGCTTCCTCTGGTGGAAGAGGGCGTCGTCGACCGCTTCGGGCTTTCGGATGCCGAGTTGGCTCTGTGCTGTGGGTCGCACGAGGGTGAGACGGAGCACGTGGCCGGCGCCCGGTCGATTCTGCGCAAGGCCGGCCTCGAAGAGTCGTTGCTGCGGTGTGGGCCACACCTTCCGTTCTCGCCGGAGGCTACACGTGCGTTGCTGGCGGGTGGCGGTCAGGCCGCGTGCGTTCACAACAACTGCTCGGGCAAGCATGCGGGCATGCTCGCGCTTGCGGCCGCCCTCGCTTGGGATCCCGTCGACTATCATCTTCCGGAACATCCTGTGCAGCTCCGCATGCTCGACGAGATCCGACGGTGGACGGAGCTGAGCAGCGAGGAGATCCGAACCGGTGTCGACGGATGTGGCGTCATGTGTTTCGCGGTGCCGCTGCGCGACATGGCGGCCTCGTTCGCCCGGTTCGCAGCGGCGGCCGCCAGGGACGAGGGGGCGAAACGGGTCGTGAACGCCATGACCGCGCATCCGTTCATGGTGGGTGGCACGGGGCGCACCTGCACCGACGTGATGAAGCGGGCGGCGGGACGGGCCTTTGTGAAGGTTGGTGCCGAAGGGGTGTACGCCGGCGGCGTGACTGAGCGGGGTCTCGGCTTCGCGATCAAGGTGGTTGACGGCGGGCGCCGGGCGGTCGAAGTGGCCCTCGTGCGTGTGCTCTCCGAGCTCGGTGTCCTTTCGAGCGACGACGTCGACGCACTGCGCCAACACGCGAACCCGACATTGTACAACACCCGGGGTGAAGAGGTTGGGGAGATCCGGGCCGCGTTCGATCTGGCCGGCGCCATCGCATGACTGCGCCGGCCTCCGATGCCCACGAAGTGCTCGTACGCCTCAGCGCTGTGCTCGCCTCGCGTCGCGACGAAGAGCTCGAATCTGCGATGCGGGTCGCGGCTGAGCGCGGTGGGACGGACGCCGTCGAGGAGCTGATCCTACGGAGTTACCTGTTCCTGGGGCGCCCGGGGCTGCCCCAGACCCGGGTCTCGGTTCGCGCACGTACTGGCCTGGAACGCTGAGCGGTGTTCATCGACCGGGCGGTTATCGAGGTGATAGCGGGAACGGGAGGCTCCGGATCGGAGGCGTTCCGCCGGGAGAAGGGAGTGCCGCGCGGGGGCCCCGCAGGTGGAGATGGGGGGAAGGGCGGTGACGTCCTGCTCGAGGCCGACGCGCAGCTCGCGACCCTGCTCGACTATTCGTACCGTCGGCACTACAAGGCGGACCGTGGGATGCATGGTGCCGGCAAGAACAAAACGGGGCGCTCCGGTGACGATCTCGTGCTCAAGGTGCCACCGGGCACGGTCGCCTACGACGCCGACTCCGAGGAGTGCCTCGGGGAGTTGCTCGAGCCCGGCCAGAGCATCGTCGTCGCTCTCGGGGGCCGTGGGGGACGTGGGAACACTCACTTCAAGACGTCTACACAGCAGGCGCCGCGTCGTTGGGAGCGGGGCGGCGAGGGTGAGGAGCGCCGCGTGCGGCTGGAGCTCAAGCTCATCGCCGACGTCGGGCTCGTGGGCGAACCGAATGCGGGCAAGTCGACGTTTCTCGCGGCGGTCACAGCAGCCCGGCCGAAGGTCGCCGACTATCCATTCACCACGCTCGAGCCGAACCTCGGCGTCGTTCAACTGTCCGATTTCCGGACCTTCGTGATCGCGGACATTCCGGGGATCATCGAGGGCGCACATGAGGGCAAGGGACTGGGGCATCAGTTTCTGAGGCACATCGAACGCACCCGCACACTGGCGCTGGTGATTCCGGTCGATGCCCCGGACGTCCAGGTGGAGTACGAGGCGCTGCGCTCGGAGCTGGACGCGTACTCGACCGAACTCGCGATGACACCCCACTGCGTAATGCTCACCAAGACCGATTTGCTGCCGGCCGACGAGCCGCTACCGGAGCTGGAAGCCCCGGACGCGTGGGGGGTATTCGGTGTTTCGTCGGTCGCCCACAGGGGGGTGGACGAGCTTCTCCCGTTGCTCTGGGAAGCGAGTCGAAAGGCGGGCACAGGGGAGACGCCGGGCGCCGACGAGGGTTGGTGGAGTTCGTGATGCCAGCCGATCACAAGGCCGAAGTACGCGCGCTGCTCATGCTCGACCAGATACACGGAATCGGACTGAAAACGCTGGCCGCACTCGTCGCGCGGTTCGGCTCGGGACGAGCCGCGCTGGCCGCGCCGGCCCGTGCGTTCTCAGTGGTCGCCGGACAGCGTGCCGCCATCGCGAGGGGCGACGCCGAGATTCGAGACCGGGTCGCGGCCGGGCTGAACGATGCCGAGCGATTGAACGCACCCGCACTGACGTGGTCGGACGCAGAGTATCCGAGGATGTTGCGCAACCTCGCCGACCCACCGCCCGTACTCTTTCTGCGCGGTCGGGCCGAGCTTTTGTCGACCCCGTGCATCACGATCGTCGGGGCACGGAAGGCGACCGCTCGGGCTCGCGACTTCGCTCGACGGTTGGCGTCGGCGATCGCGCGTTCGGGCTACACGGTCGTGAGCGGAATGGCGCTCGGCATCGACGGCTGCGCGCACGTGGGCGCGCTCGACGCCGGCGGTGGGACCATTGCCGTGCTCGGGCGAGGTCCCGACCGAGCCTATCCGGCGTCTCATGGGCGACTCTTCCGGGACATCGTGGCGGGGGGGCTCGTAGTGTCCGAGTTCCTCCCGGGGACGCCGGCGCTGCCGCACCACTTCCCCCGCCGAAATCGTGTGCTCGCGGCGCTCGGCCAGGCAGTTGTAGTTGTGGAGGCGTCCCGCCGCAGCGGCTCGCTCATTACGGTGGAGCATGCGCTCGACCTCGGCATCGACGTATACGCGGTGCCGGGGCCGGTTGACCAAGCCGCTTGTGAGGGCAGCAACGCGCTGCTCGCAGACGGTGCTCGACCGCTGGTATCGGTCGAGCGGTTCCTCGAAGAACTTGGCGTCGGCTCGTCGAGCGCAAGCGAGCGGCTTCGACCCGGAGGCGCCGAGGGTCTCCTTCTGCTCGGCCTCGATCGCGGGCCCGTACATGTGGAAGAGCTGGCGGTCCTGGTGGGGTTGGGGGTGTCGGAGGCATTGGCTCTGCTCACCGAGCTCGAGGTGAACGGATGGGTCGAGCAACGCCCCGGACTGCGGTTTGAGCGTGCCTCCTGACACCAGACGCGCGGCCCCGACGACGGTGCGCTCGGTCTACGTCCACGCCCCGTTTTGCGTACGCCGCTGCTTCTACTGCGACTTCGCGGTACATGTCAGCAGGCACGGCGACCTGGCCGCGTGGCGCGACGCGCTCGAAGGTGAGCTGCGAGCGGTCGAGAGGGAGGGACTCTTCGCCCTCGAGGACTCACTCCACACGCTCTACGTCGGCGGCGGAACGCCTTCACTACTGGGCGAGGACGCGATGGAGGCACTCGCGGCTGTCGTCGGGCGGCGGCGCCTCGGGAGCTCCGACCTGGAGTGGACGGCGGAAGTGAATCCGGAGAGCCTGACCAGGGAGCTGGCTTCGGCGTGGCGCCGCTCCGGGTTGAACCGCCTCAGCATCGGGGTGCAGACGTTCAACGCCGAGGCCCTTCGGTGGATGGGGCGGCTACACGGCGCCGAGAGTGCCGAGCGGGCCGTCGACGCCGCAAATTCGGCCGGCCTCACGAACTTGAGTGTCGATCTGATCTTCGGGCTGCCTTGGCGGCTCAAGCGGTCATGGCGGGACGATATCGAGCGTGCACTGGCGCTGGACGTGCCGCATGTGAGCCTGTACGGCCTCACGGTGGAGGATGGGACGCCGCTCGGACGAGCCGTGCGAGAGGGGAACGAGAGCCCGGTCGCCGAGCAGCAGTACCAGGACGAGTATCTGCTCGCCGCCGAACTATTCGGCGCCGCGGGATACGAGCACTACGAGGTGTCCAACTTTGCCATTCCGGGCCATCGGTCGCGCCACAACGCGGTGTACTGGGACGGCCGTCCGTACCTCGGGCTCGGGAACGGCGCGCACAGTTTCGCAGCTCCCGTGCGGCGTTGGAATCTCCGTGAGTGGCCCTCGTACAGTGAGCGCGCGCGCGCGGGCAACGTGCCCGAGGACGACCGCGAGACAGTTGACGCTGATGCGCGTAGGCTCGAGCGTCTCTGGCTCGGGCTTCGCACGAGCGAAGGCGTGCCGCTCATGGACCTCGACGAGCGGCAACGGGGCCTGGCGAGCGCATGGTCAGGCCGTGGATGGACGCTGACGTCGGAAGACGCGCTGCGGCTGAACGCAGAGGGCTGGCTCTTGCTCGACGAGCTTGTGGTTGAGCTCGAGCGATGCGGCCCTGGGTTGACGCCGCGATCCGCGACTCTCGATCTTCGGAGATGAGCGGGATGGACAAACGAGAGCTGGTCGGCGACGAACTGACCGACCGAGAACGCCACGTATTGGATGCTGTGGTACGCACCTACGTGGATACGGCCGAGCCGGTGGGGAGCCGCACGATCTCCCGGAAGTTCAGCCTCGGCATCTCCGCTGCCACGATCCGCAACACCATGAGCGACCTGGAGGAGGAGGGCTACCTCTTCCGCCAGCACGCTTCGGCAGGCCGTGTCCCGACCGACATCGCGTACCGCTTCTTCGTGGATCGGCTCATGGAACCGATCCTTCTGACGGAGGCCGAACGCTCGAGTCTGGAGCGCGAGCTCGACGTGGCGGGGTCTGCGGTCGAGCGACTGGTGCGCCACGCTACGCGAGCGCTAAGCCTCCTATCGAACGAGCTGGGTGTGGCGCTGGCGCCGCGCCTCGACGATGCGGTGCTCGAGAAGCTCGAGTTGATCCAGGTCTCGTCCAACAAGGTTCTTCTGGTGGTGACGATACGTGGCGGTGTCGTGCGTACCGTGTACGTCGACCTCCCTGTGGAAGTCCCCGAGAAGGCGTTGGTGACCCTAACGCTCGCCTTGAACGAGCGGCTTGCCGGCCTGAGCCTGCAGGAGATTCGAAGGACGCTGCCGCAGCGTCTGCGGGACTCACATGGCGGGCAAGCGGAGGCGGCTGAGCTTCTCAACATCTTCGTGCAGTCGGGAGCTGAGCTCTTCGACCTCAGGGACTTGGATGGCACCGACATCCATCTCGGGCACGCAAGCGTGCTGGCGGCGCAGCCGGAGTTCGAGAGCGGTGATCGGCTCAAGAGCCTCATCGAGCTGACCGAGCGTCGGGATCTTCTCGCGCGGACCGTGGGTAATCGCGAGCACCGGGGTCGCGTCGTGATCACGATCGGCGGCGAGCACGACAGCAGCGAGCTCGCCGACTTTACGCTCGTCACCTCGGAGTACAGGACGGGCGACCTCAGGGGCGTGATCGGCGTGATCGGCCCGACGCGCATGCCTTATGAAAAGATAGTTACGATCGTGGACTACACGTCGACACTCGTGACACGCATGCTGCAGAGCTGAAGTTCTGAAACTTCTGGGGCTCTGAAGGAAATAGATGTCCGACTACTACAAACTGCTCGGCGTGCCGCACGATGCGGACACGGAGCAGATCAAGAAAGCGTACCGAAAGCTCGCGCTCGAGTCTCACCCCGACCGCAACCAGGGTTCGAAGGAGGCCGAGGAGCGCTTCAAGGAAGTCACGCAGGCGTACGAAGTCCTGCGTGACCCCGACAAGCGCGCGACCTACAACCGATATGGGGAGCAAGGCCTCAAGGGTCGAGCGGGGCCGGGCGGCATGGGTGGCTTCGATTTCAGCGACGCGGTCGACGTCTTCATGCGCGACTTCGGCGGCTTCTCGGGGCTCGAGGACATCTTCGGCATGCGCGGCGCCCGCGGGCAGCGTACAGCATCGCGCAAGGCTCAGACTGTTCGAATCCGGCTTCCGCTGACGCTTTCCGAAGTTGCTCACGGGGTCACCAAGACCTTGCGCGTCGCGCTGCTCGAAGAGTGCAGAAGCTGCGATGGTTCGGGAGCGCGGGCGGGCACCGCACCAACTCTGTGCAACGTATGCGGCGGCTCCGGTGAAGAGCGGCACGTCCAGCGTTCGGTGTTCGGACAGTTCGTGAGTGTACAGCCCTGCCAGACCTGCCAGGGCGAAGGGCGTGTGATCGAGCAGCGCTGCGACGCGTGTCGTGGCGAGGGGCGGGCTCGGCGCGAAACAGAGATCGAGGTGGAGGTCCCTGCCGGCGTCACGTCGGAGAACTTCCTCACGCTTCGCAGGCGAGGAAGCGTCGGCCCGCGGGGTGGTCCGCGCGGAGATATCGTGGTCCTACTGGAGGTGGAAGACGATCCGCGCTTCGTTCGGGACGGTCCCGACCTGATTCACGAACTACCGATCACGTTCGGGCAGGCCGCACTCGGCGACGAGATCGAAGTGCCTACGATCGACGGTACCGCGCGAGTGACGGTGCCGGCGGGGATCCAGGGCGGTGACCTTCTGAGGTTGAGGGGACTCGGCCTCCCCGAGCTCAATGGTCACCACCGTGGAGATCAACTGCTCAAGATATTGCTTTGGACTCCTGACGAGCTCACGCCTGAGCAGGAGGAGGCGATGCGTCGCCTCCGTGAGGTCGAGTCGCCCGCGCCAGAGCGGATTCGCCGGCGCTCGCACAAGGGGTTCTGGTCTCGGGTGAAGGAGGCGTTCTCTGGCGGATGAGTGACGCGAGCCGACGCTGGCTGGAGTTGAGCGTGCGCTGCCCTTCCGTGGAGGAGTCGATCCCGCTCCTCGCGGAGGGGCTCGTCGATGTGGCGGGGCGCGCTGCGGTAGAACAGGACGGGTGGTGCGTGACGCACGTACGCGAACCCGATGACCCGGAAGCTTTTGTCACGGACGTCCGGGACGCACTCGTGGCGATGACCGGACTAGCAGACTTGGAGCTCCGGACTCGGTGGCAGGCTCACGAGGATTGGGCCGAGACCTGGAAGCGGGGGCTTGCTCCGCGCCGGATCACCGACCGGCTGGTGGTGCGTCCGTCCTGGACCGACTTCAGGGCCGGACCGGAGGACCTGGTCATAGTGTTGGATCCGGGGATGGCGTTTGGCACCGCGGAGCATGGCACGACGCGTGGGTGCCTCAGGCTGCTCGACCGTGCCGTATCACCGGGCGATCGACTGCTCGACGTCGGAGCCGGGTCCGGGATTCTGTCGGTGGCGGCGGTACTTCTCGGCGCGGCTCACGTAACCGCGGTGGAGTCCGACGAGCTCTCGGCCGAGGCTTTACACGCGAACTTGCAGAACAACGGCGGGACGGACCGGGTGGCCGTGCTCATCGAATGGGCCGATGCCGAGAAGCTCGAGGCATGGGGTCCGGTTGACGGCCTCGTGGCCAACCTCGAGACCGGCCTTTTGCGGCCGCTGATCGGCGGCTTCCGGGCCGCTGTGCGACCTGGCGGCTGGCTCGTGCTCTCAGGAATCCTCGATCACGAGTGCGATGAGCTGCGTGAGGAGACGGAACAGCTCGGCTTCACGTGCCGGGCGATCGACCGAGATGGTGAATGGCGTTCGCTCCTCTTCGATTCCACCGGTTGACAGGCTTCATGCCTGGCAGCCCGTGGTACTTCCACCACGGGCTGCTAGCGTTCAAGCCGCCTTTCGCTGGATGACACTGCGCGCTTGCCGTTCGGCCAGAACGATCGCGTACCAGCGATTGACTTCGTAGGCCGAGCGCGCGTCGATGTCGTGCGCCAGCCAACGAACGCTCTCCCTCAGCTTCAGAGCCGTTGGTCCCTGCGAGTGGTCGGCTCCATCGGGATGTGTCACGATGATGACCCACGGGTCGGCCGCATACAGAGCCGCCCGTGGCTGCACCGGACTCCTCCACGCGCCGCGCCACGGATCGAGCACTCGGAACACCTTTGGGTGTGCCTCGAGCATCCCGCGTAGCCGCGATTGTTCGAGGCTTCGGTCGAAGCGCTCGGCGAGGAGCTCGTGCAGCTCGGTGAGTCGGAGGGCGGGGTGGGGGTGTTCGAGCAGAATACGCTCCGCATACTCGATGATCGGATTCAGATCCATTGCTCCTCCTCGGTGAGCGTCTGTCAGTGCGGAAGGCGGAAGCTCGTATTCGGGAAGGGGCGTCTCCATGGTCCGGCCGGCCGCATGTTGGGACGCAGTTGGAGCCGCGTCTGATTTTCGCATTGCGCGTGGTCCCTCGCACGCACTAGATCGATGGGAGGGAACCCCGCACGCCCGACTCGCCGTCTTCGGAGCACACTCATGACCAACCCTGACTGCCTCTTTTGCAGGATCGTGGCAGGCGAGATCCCCGCCGACGTAGTGCACCGTACCGAGGATCTCCTCGCCTTTCGCGACATCAGCCCCCAGGCGCCGGTCCACATCCTCGTCATCCCCACCGAACACATCACATCGCTCGAGGTGGCGCTGGACGACCATCAAGGCGTGCTGGGTGAAATGATGCTCGCGGCGCGGGACATCGCTCGGGCGGAGGACGTCGCTGAAGCCGGATATCGCACGGTGATGAACACCGGTGACGACGGAGGTCAAACGGTGCGCCACATGCATCTGCACCTGTTGGGTGGGCGCGCTCTGACGTGGCCTCCGGGCTGAGCCGAGGCGCGTTGACCCGTACTCGGGCTAGAACGTAGCTTCTTCCGCCCGACGCACGTCCCACGCGCAAAAAGAGGCGGACTACTCGTGTCCAGCGACCTCAAGATCCGGCTCCGGGCGGACCTCACGGCGGCCAGAAAAGAGCGCGACAAATTGCGCACGCTCGTGCTGTCGACCGTGCTCTCGGAGGTGCGCTACAAAGAGATCGATCAACGCAGCGAGCTCGATGACGACGGCGTGGTGCAGGTCATCTCGAAGGGCATCAAGCAGCGCAAGGACGCCGCTGACCAGATGCGGGCCGCGGGCCGGGAGGAGCTCGCGACGACTGAGGAGTCACAGTCGGAGGTCTTGGCTGAATACCTACCTGAAGGGCTCTCAGAAGAGGAAGTGCGAGCGCTCGTGAAGCAGGCGATCGCCGCCGGCGCCGACCAGATGGGCCCTCTCATGGCGCGCATCATGCCTCAGATCCGGGGCCGTTTCGACGGGAAGGAAGCGAACCGGATCGTGCGGGAGGAGCTAGAAGGGTGATCGGAGAGGGGGGTGGTGCCCAACACCTTGATGAAAAGGCACGCATGGCTGTGGGTTGGGGTGGCACGGCCCCATCTCCGTCGTTGGAGCGTCTCGGACCACCGCCTTCGGCGGCGGTGCCCGCTACGGCTACGCCTTCGCCCCTCCGCGACCCGCGCAATGCGCGGGTGCCCTCTGGGGGCCGTGGCACTCGGGGACCCGTGCGACAGCACGGGTGGCGGCCCGCCCCCCTCTCCGATCACCCTTCTAGAAGGGTGAACCCCGCGTGAGCGAGCACGCGCTCGAGGTTCTCGAGTTTGGTCGGGTGCTCGAGTGCGTGGCGGCGCGCGCGGGCAGTGACCTCGCCCGTGATCGCGTACTCGCTTTACGCCCAGAGACCGACCCCGCGACAATTGCCCGAGAGCTCGGGCGAGTCGGTGCGGCGATGCGCTTCGTCGAGGAAGACCCGGACTGGGGCATGCCCCCCATCCCCGATCTGACGAACACGCTCGAGCAACTCACCGCAGAGGGCGTGGTGCTCGAGCCGACGCAGTTGCACGGGGCGGGGGTTCTACTCAACTCGTCTCGCCGTCTCTCGTCGGAGTTCGATGCGCGTGACGGCCGCTATCCCGAGCTCCTGACCATCACCGAGATGCTGGTGTCACGGAGGGAAATCGAGGACGCGATCGGGCGGTGTGTCGACGCGGAAGGCCATGTGCTCGACGGCGCATCTCGGGAGCTCAAGAAGATTCGGGGTAAGCTGCGAGGTGCGCACGCCAGAATCGTGAAGAAGCTCGAGGCGTTCGTGACCACGCTTCCCGAGCGCTTCGTCGTGGCGGACGGTTCGGTGACGATTCGAGACGGGCGATACGTCATTCCGGTACGCCGGGAAGGAAAGGGTGAAGTCGGGGGCATCGTGCACGACGAGTCTCAGTCGGGTGCCACGTTGTTCGTGGAGCCCCCCGCGGCAATCGCTCTCATGAACCAACTGCGCGATCTGGAGCGCGAAGAGCGAAGAGAGATCCGGCGCGTACTCGGAGAGCTCACAGCGGAGGTCACTCAGGAGCGCGACGCGTTGCGCGGGGCGCTCGACGCGCTGGTCGATTTCGACAGCCTCTATGCTCGCGCTCGTGCCGCGCTGTCGTGGGGGGCCGCGGTCCCGAAACTCGCCGATATTGACAACCCCACGCTCCACATCCGTGACGGTCGCCATCCGCTGCTGCTGGAGAATGGCGCGACGTCGGTGGTACCGTTCGAGCTCGAGCTCAATGAGGGGGAGCGAGCGGTCGTCGTATCGGGCCCCAACACCGGAGGCAAGAGCGTCTTCCTCAAGGCGACGGGTCTGATATGTGCGCTGGCGCAAAGCGGGGTGGTGCCGCCGGTGGGGCCGGGGACACGCCTACCCGTCTTCGACTCGTTCTTCGCGGATATCGGTGATGAGCAGTCGATCGTGCGTTCGCTCTCCACCTTCTCGGCGCACCTCGCCAACCTATCGGCCATCGTGACGGAAGCTGGACCGCGGTCGCTGGTGCTGATCGACGAGATGGGGACTGGCACAGATCCAGCGGAGGGAGCGGCTCTCGCTCGCTCGGTACTCGAGGAGCTGGTAGCGAAGAAGGCGACGACCATCGTCTCGTCGCACCTTGGAGAGCTCAAGCGCCTCGACAGCGACGGCAGCGGAATCGTCAACGCGTCCTTGCAGTTCGATGCCGACCAGATGGAGCCCACCTACCGTTTCCTGAAAGGGCGCCCGGGTCGCAGCTACGGTCTTGCGATCGCACGCCGACTCGGATTCCCGTCCGTGGTTCTCGATCGGGCCGAGACGTACCGCGAGGACGATGCGGCACGCATGGAGGAAACCCTCGCACGTCTCGAACAGCTCGAGCGAGAAGCGGAGAAGCTCGTGCACCAACTCGATCTGGAGCGCGCTCAGACTGCCCGGCTGAAGAAGGGCATGGAGGGACGGGAGCGCACGCTTCGGGACTTCGAGCGCAATGCGGACAACCGTGCACAGGAAGGAGCTCGTACACTGCTCTTGGAGGCTCGCGCCGAGGTCGAGGCCACGATTTTGGAGTTGCGCGCTTCGTTCGAGCAGGGCGCTGACCTGGAGGAAAGCACGCGTCAGGCGCGTCGGCGTATAGAGCGGGCGGCAGGCCGATACAGGAAGACCCGTACGGAGGCTCGAGGCGCGGGACGCCACGTCGACATCGAGGTGGGCGACCGAGTGCGGATCCATGCGACGGGAGCACGGGGCGGGGTGATCGAGCTGCGTTCCGGGCGCGCGGTGGTGGAGGCCGGGGCGTTTCGACTCGAGGTACCGGTGTCCGACCTGGAAGTCGTTGACGCTTCTCCGGAGCCGGAGGTCCGCGCGGGAGGGTGGAGCGCGCCGAGTCGAGGCCAAGCGCGGTTGGAAGTCGACCTGCGCGGCCTGCGCGTGGACGAAATGGAGCTCGCATTGTCGCGCGCACTGGACGAGGCGATTCTTGAGGACCTCCGAGAACTCCGCATCATCCATGGCAAGGGAACAGGTGCGCTCCGAAAGCGTGTAACTGAGATGCTCGACGACGACGCCAGGGTCGAGGTCCATCGGATGGGCGGCCCAGGTGAGGGCGGGGCCGGGGTAACGGTCGCGAGCTTCGGGGGTGCTTCGTGATCCCGGACGACATGGTTGAGGAGGTCCGCGCCGCGGCCGACATCGTCGATGTCATCAGCGAGTTCGTTCAGCTCAAGAAGGCCGGTCGCGAGTACAAGGCGAACTGCCCCTTCCACGAGGAACGCACGCCGAGCTTCTATGTCGTCCCCGCCAAGGGCTTCTACAAATGCTTCGGATGCGGGAAATCGGGCGACGTCTTCTCGTTCGTCATGGAGCGCCAGGGCCTGGACTTTGTAGAGGCGGTCAAACACGTGGCGGGGCGTGCCGGTGTCCAGGTCCGCGAGGTGAAGCGGAGCCAGGAGGAAGAGGATCCGAACCGACCGCTGTATGAGATCAACGGATTCGCGCGGGACTGGTTCCGACGTCAGCTCGAGGATCCGAGCGTCGGCGCCGTCGCGCGTGAGTATTTGGAGGGTCGGGGCATCGGCGCGGACGTTGCGGAGCGCTATGGGCTCGGCTTCGCTCCCGACGAGTGGCGCGGGCTGCGGGACGCGGCTGCGAAACACGGGCTCGAAGAGGAGTTGATGCTCGAGGTCGGTCTGCTGGGGCGCAGCGAGCGGTCTCGCGAGCCGTACGACCGCTTCCGAGGGCGCATCATCTTCACGATAGAGGGTCTCTCGGGGCGCGTCATTGCGTTTGGTGGCCGCGTGCTCGAGGGTGGTGGCAAGGACGCCCCCAAGTATCTCAACTCGCCCGAGACCCCGATCTACCATAAGGGCAGCAACCTTTATGGTTTGTCCTGGGCGCGGCATTCGATCCGGCGGGCGGAGTCGGCGCTCGTCGTTGAGGGGTACATGGACGTCGTCTCACTCGCTGCTCACGGCTTCGAAAACGTGGTCGCGCCGCTGGGCACCGCGTTGACGCCGGAGCAAGCGAAGCTCCTTTCCCGCTACACCACGCGCGTGCTCCTCCTCTTCGACTCGGACGCCGCTGGCCTCAAGGCGACCTTCAAGGCAGGAGACACCTTGCTCGAGGCGGCTCTGCATCCGGCGGTGGTCACTCTGCCACCCGATGAGGATCCGGACACGCTTGTGCGCTCTGAAGGGCCCGAGGGGCTTGAGCGGTATTTGGATCAGGCGGTCGATGTGCTAGACCGCAAGCTGCAGATTCTGGACGAAAAGGACTACTTCTCATCGATCGAGCGTACCCGGTCTGCGGTCGACCGCTTGCTGCCAACGATGCGCGCAGCCTCCGACCCGGCGCTGCGCGACATCTACGTGGCCAAGGTCGCCGACCGCACCGGAGTGCGCCGCGAGACGCTCGAAGCGGAGATGGAACGAACGGGGAGTGGGTCGGGGCCGGTGCGTGTCGGCGCGCCCTCGAACGTGCCTCGCATCGCGGCGCACAGGGTCCCGAAGCTCGGTGCTGAGCGTTTCCTGCTCCTGCTCATGACCAAGAATCCCGATTTCGTCGAGCGGGCCGTGGAGCATCTGGGGGCCGGGGACTTTATGGATCCCACCTACCGCACCATCTTCCAAGCGCTTCTCGACGATCCGGGGCTACGTGCTCCGCCGGAATCAATGGATCCTGTGGCCGCTCAACGGCTGCAAGAGATCCTCTCCGATCCCGAAGAGCTGGCACACGCGGGGCGGGTATTCGAAGAGTCTGTCGCCCGCATCCACGTGGCGGCGCTCGATCGTCGCAGCCAGGACCTCGATCTGCGGATTGGGGCGGCGGCTGGCGATGGGGAGAAGCGAACCCTCATCGAGGAGAAGGAGCGGGTTTCTCGCGAACGGCGAGAGCTCAACCCCAACGACTGGACCACTACTGCCCGCAGGCTGCGGGGCGACACAACTTGAACAAGCCGAGCACATGACGCAGCAGCGCCGCACCGCCCTGAAGGGGCTTCAAGACCTCGATCTCAGGATCCTGGAAGCGCACCAGCGGATCCGTGACTTCGACCCCCGCTTCATCGAAGCCGAGGAGTCGGCTCTGGTCCTGGAGAGCGAGGCCGAAAAGACCCGTACGCGTCTCAAGGAGATGAAGCTCGAAGAGCGCCGTCTCTTGGCGAGCGTGGACGAGAGGCGCGAGCGCGAGAAACGGCTCGACGAACGCCTCGGCTCCGTTCGAAATCTGCGTGAGGAGGCGGCCGTCAGCGCCGAGCTCGAGATGATCAAGCGTGCGCTGCAGGCGGACGAACAGGAGGCGTACACGCTGATCGATCAGATCCGCAAGACGGAGGAACGTCTAGTAGAGGTGGACGAGACGCTGGCCCAGGAGAGGAGTGTTGTCGAGCCCAAGTTGGCCGACTTGATCGCGGAGCGAGCGGACGCACGGAAGGGCCTGGTGTCCTTCGAGTCGGAGCGGGAAAGCTTCGTCGGCAGCATGGACGCGTCGGAGCTCCGGCTCTACGACGGTATCCGTCGCGGTGGCCGGTCGATCGCCGTTGCCGACCTCACGGAGGATGGTGCTTGCGGACACTGCTTCGGGATCGTGCCACTCCAGGTTCGAAACGAGATTCTCCACGGGGACGCGCTCATCCGCTGTGAGGGTTGCGGCGTGATCCTGGCGGCTCCGGATTCAGAAGCCGTCGCGGCTGCCGCCACAGCCGACGAGACGGATGACGCCGCAGCCGACGAGGCGGATGACGCCGCCGCCGACGAGACGGATGACGCCGCCGCCGACGAGGCGGATGATGCCGGTGACGCATCGGAGGCCGACGACGGCGCAGATGACGAAGCCGGTGACGACGATGGTGCAGCCGTTTCGGAGGAGACCGACGACGAGGACACGGGCGACGAGTGACGAATGCCGGGCCGCACGGTTTCGCGAGCAAACTCCGTTCGCCCGATCCTACCTGGATTCTTCCCCACACGCCTGACCCAGCGGCGGTCCAGACACTCGTCCAGTCGCTCAGGCTCCCCGCCGCTCTATGCTCGGTGCTGGTCACGCGTGGGGTGACGTCGCCCGATGAGGCCAAAGACTTCCTGCGCCCTCGTCTAGAGCATCTACACGACGCCGCTCGACTGGCGGATGGTCCGGCGGCCGCCGAGCGCATCGCGGCGGCCATACGTGCGGGTGACACGATTCTCGTACACGGGGACTACGACGTCGACGGGGTCTGTGCGACCGCCCTGCTCACGCGGTGGCTACGAACTCTCGGGGGGCAGATCGTCCCGTTCGTGCCGCACCGGCTGAGGGACGGCTACGACTTTGGCTCCGCCGGGCTGGCCGCGGCCCGGGCCGTCGGCGCTACTCTCATCGTGACCGCAGATTGCGGCACGGTCGCCCATGAGACGGTGTCGAGCGCGAGTCGCGAAGGCATCGACGTCGTCATCACCGATCACCACACCGTTGCGGGGTCACTTCCCGAAGCCGTGGCGGTGGTGAATCCCCACCGTCCCGACTGCGAGTACCCGGACAAGCGCCTGTGCGGTACCGGAGTGGTCTACAAGCTGTGTGAGTTGGTCGCCGACGCGCTCGCTGCCGATTCGGAGGCGCTCGTCACGTACCTGGATCTGGTTGCTCTCGCGACCGTCGCGGACCTCGTTCCGCTCACGGGCGAGAACCGGGTGCTCGTTCACCATGGCCTGAGACGTTTCGCGCGTACGCGAATACGTGGCCTCGACGCACTGCTGAAGGTCGCAGGCGTGCCCGTCGCGGAGGTCACAGCGGGCAAGTTGGGCTTCGTGGTGGCACCCCGAATCAACGCTGCGGGCCGCATCGGGGAGTCCGCGGATGCGCTTCGGCTGCTTCTCACCGATGACGAGGCTGAGGCACGACAGCTCGCCGAGCAGCTCGATGCGACGAACCGGGACCGGCAACACGAGGACAAGCGCACGTTGGCCGAAGCCCTCGAAATGCTGGAGCGGGAGTACGACCCGGGCTCCGACCTCGGTGTCGTTCTCGCTGGCGAGGGTTGGCATCCGGGAGTGATCGGGATCGTCGCGTCCCGTGTCGTGGAGCGCATCCATAGACCCGTCGTCCTGATTGCGCTCGACGGGGAGCGGGGTAGAGGCAGTGCGCGGTCCATTCCAGGGTTCCATCTCTACGAGGCGCTGCAGGCATGCTCGGCCCACATGCTGCGCTTCGGGGGGCATGAACACGCGGCTGGCATGGACGTCACTCGGGACTCCGTGTCGGCGCTGCGTGAGGCGTTCAACGCCGAAGTCGGCTCGCGGTTGGATCTCGCGGATTTGCGGCCGCAGCTTCGCACCGACGTCGTGCTCGACCTCGAGGACGTCGATCTTCAACTCGTGCACTGGATGAGCTACCTGGGCCCGCACGGCATCGGGAATCCAGGGCCCCTCTTCGTCGTGAGCGCTGCCGCACTCCAGCGCGCCAAGGTGGTCGGCGAGAACCACCTCAAGGCGACGTTGAGCCAGGGCGCGGGGCGGATCGACGCCATCGGCTTCGGGCTTGCTGAGCGACACCCTCCCGAGGCGGTCATGGCCGTGCCGCACGACGTTGTCTTTCGCCTCGAAAGGAATGAATGGCGAGGCACTTCACGGGTTCAGGCTCGCCTGATCGCGCTGCGTGCCTCCGGGAGCGCGTGATGAGGATCATAGCGGGCCGGTTCCGTGGCCATCGGCTCAAGCCCCTCAAGGGGAAGGGCGTTCGGCCCACCACGGATCGAGTCCGGGAGGCATGGATGTCGGCGATGGGTGGCCGTTTCGACGGTCTGGAGGTGCTCGATCTCTTCTCGGGATCTGGTGCGTTGGGCCTCGAGGCGCTGAGCCGCGGGGCCGGACACGTGACCTTCGTCGAGAATGCCCGTGGAGCGTTACGAGTGATCGAAGCGAATATCGAACGACTCGGGGTTGCCGAGAGCTGCACCGTCATCGCCGACGACGTCTTCCGGTACTTGGACCGCGACCCGGGGCTCTTCTCGTTCGCGGTGGCGGATCCCCCTTACGGGAGCGGCCACGCTCAGGCGCTTGCGGACAAGTGGCGGGAAGGTCCGTTTGCGCGCGAACTTTGGTTGGAGCATCCTTCGCGGGAGACGCTCCGTCTGCCGGACGCCGCTACTACGCGGCGCTACGGTGATACCGCCCTCACGACCCTGACGGCCGAAGCATGAGTCCTTCCAGCCCGATCGTCGCAATCTATCCCGGGTCCTTCGACCCGATGACCAAGGGTCATGAGGATATCGCCCGCCGGACCCTCCGCGTGGCCGACAAGCTCGTCGTGGCCGTCGCGCATAGCGCGACGCAGCAGAAGCGGAATCTCTTCACGGTGGAAGAGCGCGTCGGCGTGATCAACGAGATCTTTAGTGCCGACGAGCGTGTAGAGGCTCGGGCCTTCGAAGGTCTGCTCGTCGACTTCGCTCGAGACATGGGGTCGTACTTGGTCGTTCGGGGCCTTCGTGCGATCTCGGACTTCGAGTACGAAATGCAAATGGCACAGATGAATCAGGAGTTGTGGCCTGAGATCGAGACGCTCTTCTTCGTGCCCGACGTCGAGTACTCGTTCCTGTCTTCCTCGCTGGTGCGCGAAGTCGCGTCACTCGGCGGGGACGTCTCACGCTTCGTATCGCCTCCCGTGCTCGCCCGCCTACGGGAGAGGCTCGGCGCGTGATAGGCACGTCCGGAGAATTCCTCCAGGAACTCCGGACCCGTGCCCGCTCAGGCAAGCGCCGGCTGGTCTTCCCGGAAGGGACCGAGCCTCGCGTGCACGACTCGCTGCACGAGGCGGTTACCTCGGAGCTCTATCAACCCATCCTTCTCGGACCTCCGCAGACGGTTCGCGAAGGGCTCTGCGCCGCCGGGATCGATCCGGAGCGGGTGATGGTCCTCGACCCCGAGTCGCCCGATCGTGTCGAACGCGCCGCCACGCGTTTTTGTGAGCTGCATGCGGGGCGAGGGATGACGGCGACCGACGCACGAGAGTTCGTGCGCGACCCCTTGCTGCAGGCGGCGCTCATGGTTCGCGACGGCGAGGCCGAGGGTTCCGTGGCGGGATCGGTTCGAACGACGCGAGACGTCGTCCGAGCCGGCTTGAGGGGCATTGGGACGGGTGAGGGTATCGATACGGTCAGTTCTTCGTTCTACATGGTCTTTGAGCACACACACTCTCTTGGGTCGTCTGTTCTGACCTTCACCGACGCGGGCGTTGTCCCCGACCCTACGTCGGAGCAGCTGGCCCAGATCGGCCTCGCCGCGGCGCGTGCCCGCCGCCTCGTGGTCGGCGACGAGCCGCGCGTGGCCTTCCTCAGCTATTCGACCAACGGCTCCGCGGAAGGCCCTGCCGTGAGCAAGATGCGGGAGGCGCTGGTGCGCTTCCGGGAGCTGTCGCCGGAAGTGGCGGCTGACGGTGAGCTCCAAGTCGACGCGGCGCTGGTGCCCTCCGTGGCCCGGCGGAAGGCGCCGGACTCGGTCTTGGGGGGAACGGCGAACGTGCTCGTCTTTCCCGACCTGAACGCGGCCAACATCGCCTACAAGCTCGTTCAACACTTGGCGGGGGCGCTAGCGTTGGGGCCGATTCTCCAAGGTCTGGCGAAGCCCTACAACGACCTTTCCAGAGGTGCGTCGCCCGCGGACATCGTTTCCGTGGCGTGCATCACCGCGGCAATGGTGGAGGAAGCCGAATAGCTGGGAGATCTTTTCGCGCCTGCCAAGTTTCTTTTTTCTGAATGTTTCCCTTGCCTGAACATTTGTTCTCTTTTTACTATATGAGTCGCTGTCAGCGGTGCCGTCCGCGCACGTGGCGGCGTGGGTGGCCCTGAATCCAACTCCGGAGCGACGAAGCCATGGGCTTTCAGGTATCGCAAAGCGGTGATGCAACTCTCGTCGAAGTCGAGGGTCAGCTCATTGTCGGGAACCGTCAGGAGCTCAAGCAGCGGGTGCTGGAACAGCTCGAGGGTGGCGACCGGAAGTTCGTCATCGATTTCTCGAGCACGGGCTATATCGACTCGTCCGGACTGGGCGTCCTGGTCAGCCTCTCGAAGAAGATCCGGGAGCAAGGCGGGGAGCTTCGGCTGTCGAGCCTCAATGAGGACCTCCGGACCCTCTTCGAGCTCACGAAGCTCGACACGCTGTTCCGAATCACTGATACCAAGGAAGAGGCGCTGGAGGGATTTTGATCCTCGATTCCCGTAGCCCAGGCCCTCGAGCGTCGGATCAGGCGTAGATGGACAACGACCTCGTTCTCGAAATCCCGACGGATGTGCGCTCCATCGAGCACGCCGTCGACTACGTCCTGCGGCGTTGTCGCACGTGTGAGACGTACGAAAAGCGCCTGCGTCTGAACTTCCGGGTGGGGCTCACCGAGGCGCTCACGAACGCGATGCTCTACGGCAATGCGCACGACCAGTCCAAGAGCGTTCGCGTCGAGGTAACGTTCGAGAACGGCCGACTCGAGGCGCGG
Source organism: Gemmatimonadota bacterium (assembly GCA_022560615.1). Taxonomy (NCBI): domain Bacteria; kingdom Pseudomonadati; phylum Gemmatimonadota; species Gemmatimonadota bacterium. Next base: position 50,478 of record JADFSR010000013.1, on the reverse strand, counting down.
ATCACCGACCAGGGAAGGGGCTTCGATCCGAGCACGATCCCGGACCCCACCGAACCGGAGAATATTCTCAAGTCTGGTGGCCGGGGCGTGTTCTTGATGCGTCAACTGCTCGACGAAGTGCGGTACAACGATCAGGGCAATCAGGTCACACTCGTTCTTCGGCTTGAGCAGGGCAGCGCCCTCGAGGGTGGCGCCCAGGCGTGACGGTTCCCGACCGGCTCGTCCTCGCGACGTTACCCGAGCCGGTCCTCCAGACGCTTGCTGACTTCGAGAGGGTATTCGACGCTTCCCTGCGGCTCATCGTGGCACCTACGGAACCGGGCGCTGCCAGCGAGGTCGTGTACGCGAGCGACGCCTTCGATACCGAAACCGCCGCTGAATCGAATGCGCGGCGCCCGATTGCCGCGCAGCAGGGACCACCGCTCGAGCTGCAGATTGCTTCGCCGAACGGCGATGCGGACGCGATCGCAGCCGTGCTCGCCCCGGTGCTCGAGCGTATGCTAGAGACCGCGCGCGAGGTCCAGTTCTTCACGTACGAGCTTTCGGAGCGGTTCGAGGAGATCAACCTCCTCTATTTCATCAGCGAGACCCTCGGCGCCACGCTGGATCTCGACGACGGCGCAAGAAAGATTCTCTCCGAGGTTACCGACGTCATGGGCGCGATGCGCGGCTCGCTGTGGGTCTATGAGCCGGAGGACGATCGGCTCTACCTCTGTGCCGAGGTGGGCGACGACGGCCGTGAGAGACCGCTCGGTTCGGACGACCCGGACCCTGTGACCTCGATGGTTTTCCGAGGCGGACAGCCGATCATTGGGTCCCGCCGGCCCACGGGGGTGGAGCGTGCCGCCGGGGGTGAAGGCGACTCCTTCCTGTCCGTGCCGATCCGGTATGCGCCGGCGACCGGTGAGTCGCGCACCGTGGGCGTCGTGAACCTCATCGGGCGCCAGGACGGGGGCCCCTTCAGCGCCGCCCACCAGAAGCTACTGGCGGCGATCGCGTCGCAGATCGGGGCAGCTCTCGAGAACCACAGGCTCGTGGAGTTGAGTCTCTCCAAGGAGCGCATGGCCAAGGAGATGGAGCTCGCACACGACCTGCAGATGAAGTTGCTCCCGGCCGCCGATCGCTTCGACTGGGTCAATGCGGGGGGGCGCGTGCAGCCCGCTGAGCAGGTTGGTGGCGACTTCTACCAGCTGTTCAAGCTCCCGGATGAGCGCATCGGCGTCATGCTGGGCGATGTCTCACTGCACGGGTTCCCTTCAGCGCTGATCATGACCCTGACGCTGAGCGTCGCGGGCGTTTACGCCCGAGAATTCACGTCCCCGGCTCAAGTTCTCCGCTCGCTCGACAATGCGCTGGCCGGAGAACTCGAGACGACCGAGATGTTCCTGACCGTCTTCTATGGCGTGCTGGATCCGAAGGCCGGCACACTCGTCTATTCGAACGCCGGTCACCCCCATGCCTTCGCCATCCGGGACGACGGGACCGCCGAGCGGCTTACAGCCACCGACCCGCCCGTAGGTTTTGCAGGTCCCGACTCGTATCACGAGGCGATGGTAGCCTGGGAGCCCGAACGCGACGTGCTCCTCCTGTTCACCGACGGGCTCTCCGACATGCTCGGCTCGCACTCACGAGGCGACGGGGAGGGGCTGATCCTCGAGACTGCGATCAAGCAGCGGTACCGGAAGCCGATGGACATCGTGGACGGTCTCTTCGCGCTTTTACCCGACGAGCCCAGCGGACACCAGCTTCTGGGTGACGACCGGACTGTCTTGGTCGTCAGAGTCTGACTTCACGGTTCCACGCCATGAGCGAACCGTCCCGGCGACGTGCCAAACGATCGCTCGGTCAGAACTTCCTCGTCGACCCGAACGTGCAAAGGAAGATCGTCGCCGCGTTGGGTGCCAAGCCGAGTGACGAGGTCGTCGAGATCGGGCCGGGCCGAGGCGCGCTCACTCACCACCTCATTGGGACCGTAGACCGGCTCGTTCTCATCGAGCTCGACAACGAAATGGCTGCGTGGTGGACGGCAGAGGTGGCAGACCGCGACGATGTCCGGGTCGTGCACGGCGACGTTCTCGAGGAGCCGTTCTGGGAGCATGTGCGTAACCCGTCGGAAGCGCTCGTGGTCGGTAACATTCCTTTCAACATCACTTCGCCGATCATCTTCCGGCTGCTCGAGCGGCCCCGACCCCGTGAGATCGTCCTGATGGTGCAGCAGGAGGTCGCAGACCGCATCACAGCTCCGGTCGGAAGCAAAGCATACGGTGCCCTCGCCGTCGGGGTGCGAAGTGTGGCAACGGCCGAGCGTCTCTTCGGTGTGGGCAGAGGAGCATTCCGGCCGGTAACAGGCGTCGATTCTGCGGTGATCCGGATCAAGCCGCTGAAGCCCGAGCCGCTCGTGCTTGCGGATGAAGAGCGCCTCCGCACCGTGGTGCGCGCACTGTTCCAGTGGCGCCGAAAGCAGTTAGGAAAGATCCTGCGCGACCACCCGGACCTCTCCGTCCCCGCGGGTGAACTCCGACGCATAGCCGCGAGTGTCGGCTTCGAACTAGCGGACCGTCCTGAGCGCCTCTCGCCGGAAGCCTTCATTCGGTTGGCTGGCGCGTTGCCGTCGTTCTGAGCCTCCAGTACATTTGTGAAGATTTTCACAAGCGGTGCTTTCCTTGCGCCGTGGGCCCCTGAACCGTGCCCGTGTCCAGACGCATCTCCGACTCGACAGTACGCCGGTTGTCCCACTATCTCCGGGCCCTCGAAGGTCTCGAGGAGGCAGGGGGAGGAACCGTGTCGAGCGAAGAGCTCGCGTCGCGGGGCCACACAACGGCTGCTCAGGTCCGAAAGGACCTCTCGCATTTCGGCTCCTTCGGCAAGCGAGGCCTCGGATACAGCGTTGAGGAGCTGAGTGTGCGTCTCCGGGCCATTCTTGGCCTCGACCGCGTGTGGCGGGTGGTGCTCGTCGGTGCGGGCCGCATCGGACGGGCGCTGTACGAATATCCGGACTTCAAGACGCGTGGTTACGACTGCGTCGCGATCCTCGACTCCGACCCGGAGAAGATCGGCGCGCAGTGGGGGACGACCACCATCTACTCGTCGGAACGGCTCGAGACGGTGATCGACGAGCTCGATGTCGATCTCGTGATCCTGGCGGTGCCGGCTTCGGCGGCTCAAGAGGTCGCGGACCGGGCGGTCCAGGCGGGCGTAAAGGGCATCCTCAATTTCGCGCCAGTCCAGATCAAGGTACCGGACTCGATCCCCGTCGAGGACGTCAATGTCGTGATGGAGCTCGAGGCGCTCTCGTTCAAGATCACGTGGGGTGAGGCCGGGGAGTGATCGGAGGGTCTAGGAGGGTGATCGGAAAGGGGGGCGTGCCACCCCAACCCACCGACGCGTACGTTCATGTCATGCATGGTGCTGGGCACATGGCGGTTGCGCGGTTGATCCTGCGTCTCTCCTCGTCGCCGTAGAATGACTACGCCTCCTCGTCGTTCCTTGGCTGAACACGCGCAAGCGCCATGTGCGCGGCCCACCCCCCTTTCCGATCACCCTCCTAGGACCTCTCTCATCCGGCGTGCGGTCCGCCGCCTCGGGGACGGACCGACGCACACCCTCGAGCTGGCCGGCGACGTGCTCGGGCTCTCCGGACACCCCGGAGCCGCTTCGGCGGCAGTCTTCCAGATGCTCGGTGCCGACCCCCGCTTCCTGGTGGACGAAGAGGGCGTATGGAGCCTCGACCCCACGTTGGCGCCGCTTGGTGCTCCCCTGTGCGAGGTGCCGTTCGCGGTCGTCGACGTTGAGACCACCGGGGGCCGGGCTTGGAACGGTCACCGCATCGTCGAGATCGCCATCGTAGAAGTGCGGGACGGGGCGATCGTCGACGAATACGAGACGCTTGTGAATCCGGGGCAGGGCGTTCCGTCGATGATCACGTCCCTCACCGGTATCACGAGCGACATGACGGCGATCGCACCGTACTTCGACCACATCGCCGAGGACGTGGCACGCCGCCTCGAGGGACGCGCGTTCGTGGCTCACAACGCGACTTTCGACTGGAGCTTCGTTTCGGCCGAGCTCGTGCGCGCGAACGTGGATGTACCGAACGTCCCCAAACTGTGCACCGTGCGTATGGTGCGGCGCCTGGTCCCGGTGCTCCGACACAGGAATCTCGACGTCGTGACCAGGCATTTCGGGGTCGACATCCACGCTCGGCACCGCGCCCACGGAGATGCGCTTGCAACGGCTAGGGTCCTGCTGCGTCTGCTCGACGAAGCGAGCGGGAGAGGCGTCGAGGATCTTGCGACGCTACAGTGGTACCTCAAGCGCCGACGACAGCGCAAAGTATTCAACCCCGACCAATACTCTCTGGAACTTCCCGGCTACGAGCCCCGGAGGAGAAGACGCCGATGACGATTACCGCCGCGGATCTTCCGCTCAGTCGCGCGACGGACATCGGATCGATCCGCATCCACGTCATCGAGGCCGGGCTTCAGTGGCTCGACGGAGGAGCAATGTTCGGGGTGGTGCCGAAACCCCTGTGGGAGCGGCGGATCCCGTCCGACGACCGCAACCGGATCCCGCTCGCTCTGCGCTGTCTGCTCATCGAGGCGCCCAACGCCCTGGTCCTCGTAGACACCGGAATCGGTGGCAAAGAGAGCGAAAAGTTTATCGACCTCTATGGGCTCGACAACGCCGGTGAGCCGACACGCCTCGAGGACGGGATCCGCGACGCCGGGTTCGAGCCGGAAGACATCGACATCGTGCTCAACACGCATCTCCACTTCGATCACGCGGGGGGAAACACCTTCTTGGACCCGGACGGCGCGTTGAGGCCGGCCTTCCCGCAGGCCCGCCACATGGTACAGAAAGCGGAGTTCGACTTCGCTCGGGGCGGCAACGAACGCGTGCGAGCGAGCTATCTCTCAAAGAATTTCGAGCCCGTAGCGGAAGCCGGCCTGTGGGACTTCGTCGAGGGTGACGCCGAGATCACGGACGGTGTGAGCGTCGTGCGTACCCCCGGCCATACTCCACACCACCACTCAGTGCTCGTGAGCAGCGCAGGCGATACCGCCTGCTATTTGGCGGATGTCTGCCCGACGTCGGCGCACATGCCGCTCCCGTGGATCATGGGGTACGATCTCGAGCCGCTGGTGACGCTCGAGTCGAAGCGCTCGCTGTGGAAGCAGGCCCGAGAAGAGGAGTGGCTGTTGGTCTTCGAACACGATGCCAGCGTGCCCTGGGGCCGGCTCGATCCCGACTCCGAAAGGCCCCGCCTGCGGGAGGAGTAGACTGCGGCACGGCCACTCTGGCCGAGGTGACCGCACCCCCCGATTTCGGTATCATTCGGGTTAGCGACTATGCGCACTCAGCACCGGCGACATCGGCAAATAACGACACCGAGTTGGGCTTTTCATGACCGATAAATCGACGACCCCTGTCATCTTGAAGGGGGGCGCCCGGACACCAATCGGACGGTTCCTGGGTGGGCTCAGCCCACTCTCGGCCCCCGAGTTGGGCGCCATCGCTGTCCGCGCCGCGATCGGGCGCGCCGGCATCGAGGTCACCGACCTCGACGAGGTCATCATGGGCCACGTCGTGTCCGCTGGAGCAGGCCAGGCCCCGGCCCGCCAGGCCGCCGTGAACGGCGGTGTGCCGGCGACGATTCCTGCGCTGACGATCAACAAGGTCTGCGGCTCGGGGCTGAAGGCGGTCATGCTCGCGGCGCAGGCCGTGCGGGCGGGTGATGCCCGGCTCGTGCTGGCCGGTGGGATGGAGTCGATGTCCAACGTGCCTTTTTATGTCCGTGGGTTGCGGAATGGCGTGAAGTTGGGGAACCAAACCCTCGAGGATGGACTGATCCACGATGGCCTGTGGTGCTCGTTCGGGGCCTGTCACATGGGTGGGCACGCAGAGTACACAGCCGACAAGGCAGGGGTCACGCGCACCGACGCGGACGAGTTCTCGCTGCGCTCGCACCAGAAGGCGGTGGCCGCGATCGAAGAGGGGCGGTTCAGGGACGAGATCGTTCCGGTCGAGGTCAAGGGCCGTCGCGGCGTGACGGTCGTCGACACGGACGAGAGCCCGCGGGCCGACAGTTCGCTCGAGGCGCTGAGCAAGCTGCGGCCGGCGTTCGCACGTGACGCGCCCGAGGGGATCGACGAGCACGTTGTCACCGCTGGAAACGCTCCCGGCCTCAATGACGGGGCGGCGGCGGTTGTAGTGGCCTCGCTCGAGTACGCCGAGGCGCACGGGCTCCAAGTGGACGCCCTCATCTCGGCGTACGCCGTCAGTGCCACCGAGCCTCAGGATCTCTTTTTCGCTCCGATCGCAGCGGTGAACAACCTGATGCGAAAGGAAGGAAAGGAGATCAGCGACTATGAGCTCGTGGAGGTGAACGAGGCCTTCGCAGTGCAGGCGATCGCCGACATGCGTGCGCTGGGAATGGACGAGGAGCTCGTGAACGTGAACGGAGGTGCGGTTGCGCTGGGCCACCCGATCGGGGCGTCCGGCACGCGTATCCTGGTGACGTTGCTGAACGCGCTGGAGCATCGGGGGGCGGGGACCGGGCTCGCAACGCTTTGCCTCGGCGGCGGCCACGCGCTGGCGCTCTCTGTGGAGAAGGCGTAACACCCTTGCCCCCAACACTCTTGCCCAAAGGAGTGCTCCGAGGCGCGGTCCTCACAGGGACGGGCGGGCGGCTCCGGCTGGGCTGGCGCCTTCTGTTCTTCGTGGTCACCGCGACGCTCGTCGGGCTGATCGTGGGGATGCTTCTTCCGGCGGGGACCCAGCGTGGCTCGGTGGCTCTGCTCTCCGGGGCGCTGGTGGGAGGGTGGGCCACGCTTGCCCTCGACGGGCGAGCTCCGGGCGCGCTCGGTTTCTACTTGAGTCCGGTCGCGGGACGCGAAGCCGCGGTGGGGCTCGGGCTCGGAGTGGTGGTGGCGATGGTGGTGGTGCTCGCAATGGCCGCCCTCGGCGGTTTGCGTTGGTCAGCCCAGCCGGGCACGGCTGGCGCCTGGTTGGTGGGTGGCGCGAGTTCGTTGCTGTTTCTGGCGCTGCCCGCAGCGGCCGAGGAAGCTCTGCTGAGGGGATACCCCTTCCAGGCCCTCGCCGAGGCATGGGGCCCATCGACGGCTTTGCTCGTCACGTCGATCGCCTTCGGGGCTTTGCACTTCGGCAACCCCGAGGTGACGTGGTTGGGGCTGGCGAACATTGCGGCGGCGGGACTGTTGCTCGGTGCTGTGTACCTGCGCACCGGAAGTCTATGGTGGGCCACCGGGGTGCACCTGGGCTGGAACTGGGGGCACGGGTACCTGGCCGATGTGCCGGTAAGTGGTCTGGAGCTGTTGGACGCGCCCTTCTACGACGGCGTCGCCCAGGGCCCGAATTGGCTCGGTGGTGGTGGATTCGGACCTGAAGGCAGCGCGCTCGCGACCGTCGTGGTCTTGGCGGCTGCAGCTGCGTGCTGGTGGGGACCCTGGCTGCGGCCTGGAGAGGCGGCTTTGCGTACGTCGCCGTTGGCTGTAGCGGACCTGCACCGACCCAGAGGGCCCCAAGGAGCGATCGGGGCATGAGTATCCACCGAATCGCGGTGGTTGGCGGAGGCACGATGGGCAACGGCATCGCCCATGTCGCAGCTCAGCACGGTAGGGAAGTGCGATTGCTCGACGTTTCGCGAGAGGTGCTTGAGAGGGCGACGGCAACCATCGTCAAGAACCTCGCCCGGCAGGTCGAGAAGGGAATTCTGGACGAGTCCGCCCGTGATGCGACGCTCGCCCGCATCGAGACAGGCACGGACCTCGCGGCCGGCGTCGAGGGCGTCGATCTCGTGATCGAGGCCGTGCCAGAGAAGGCGCAGCTTAAGTACGACCTCTTCGAGACACTCGATCACGCCGTGGGGCCCGATACGATTCTAGCGAGCAATACCTCGTCCATTTCGATCACCGAGATCGCCGCGCATACGTCGTGCCCCGACAGGGTGATCGGCATGCACTTCATGAATCCGGTTCCCGTCATGAAGCTCGTCGAAGTGATCCGCGGTCTCGCCACGAGTGACGAGACGACACGAGCGACCCTCGAGCTCGCCGAGGAGCTTGGGAAGACTCCCGTGGAGGTGAACGACTTCCCGGGCTTCGTTTCCAACCGCGTCCTCATGCCGATGATCAATGAGGCGGTGACCGCCCTCATGGAGGGTGTGGCGGAAGCCGAGGCGATCGACACGGTGATGAAGCTCGGCTTGAACCACCCCATGGGTCCATTGGAGCTCGCCGACCTGATCGGGCTGGATACTTGCCTGAACATCCTCGAAGTGCTGCACCGTGAGTTGGGGGACGACCGATACCGGCCGTCTCCGCTGCTGCGCAAGTACGTCGCGGCGGGCTGGCATGGCCGAAAAAGCGGCCGTGGCTTCTACGGCTATGAGTAGTCGACGATGACTTGGACGCAAGAACAGCTCGGGATCCAGGCGCTCGCCCACGAGTTCGCCGAGGGTGAGCTGCGAGGCGCATCCGCTGAGTGGGACAGCGCCCGTGACCTCGACGAGGCGGTGTTCGACAAGCTCGCGGAGCTCGGATTCCTCGGGATGTTGATTCCGGAGGAGTACGGCGGGCTCGACTTCGATCTGGACAGCTACTTGCTCGTGCTCGAGGAGCTGGCCTGGGGTGATGCCTCGGTGGCGCTCTCGGTGGCGATCCACAACGGACCTGTAGCCAGCATGTTGCGGCGGTACGGCAGCGACGATCAAAAGCGGCGTTGGCTGCCTGGGCTCGCCTCGGGTGCGTTGCTCGGGGCGTTTGCCCTCTCCGAGCCGGAGGCGGGCAGTGACGCGGGCTCGATCTGCACGAAGGCGGAGCGATCTGAGACCGGGTGGAGGCTGAGTGGCGAAAAGCGGTGGGTCACCAACGGCCGCCGCGCCGGGCTCGTCGTCGTCTTCGCTCGCACCGGGGAGGACGGCATCAGTGCGTTTCTGGTGTCACCTGATGCCGACGGATACAGCGTGGGCGCGCGGGAATCGACGATGGGGTTTCGGGCGTCCCAAATCGTGCGTGTGGAGCTCGACGGCGTGGAGCTCGGCGCCGAGGCGCTGTTGGGTGACTTGGGTCGCGGACTCCCCTACGCGTTGGAAGCTCTCGACCTCGGCCGCGCCGGCATCGCGGCCCAGGCGGTGGGCATCGGGCGATCTGCCCTGGAGCATGCAGCCAAGTACGCGTTGGAGCGCAAGCAGTTCGGGCGGGCGATCGCGGACTTCGGCGCGACCCAGGCGAAGCTCGCGGAGATGGCGCGCAAGCTCACAGGAGCGCGGCTACTGGCCCACCACGCTGGCGCTGCCATCGAGGCGGCCAACCGCGGATCGGGGCATTCCCGCACCGGCACCGACGGGGTAACGAGCCGCGCGGCGATCGCGAAGCTCGCTGCCTCGGAGGCCGCGACCTGGTCTGCGGACGAAGCGATTCAGATTTTTGGCGGGTACGGCTACATGCGTCACTATCCGGTCGAGCAGCTTCTGCGAGATGCCAAGGGCACCGAGATTTACGAAGGAACCAACGAGATCATGAGAGTGGTGATCGCCCGCGAAGTGCTGCGGGACGCGGCGAGCGACTAGAAGGCTGTTGAAGAGGTACAGTGGGCCGCGCACATGGTGCTTGCGCGCGTTCAGGCAAGGAACGACGAGGAGTCGTAGCCGAGCGGGCACCGCCGCCGAAGGCGGTGGTCCGACGAGGAGAGACGATGGATCAACCGCGCGGGCACCGACGCGAAAGCGTTGGTCGCCATGTGCCCAACACCATGGCTGAAAGGACATACGAGTGTGTGGGTTGCGGTGGCACGGCCCCATCTCCGTCGTTGGAGCTTCTCGGACCACCGCCTTCGGCGGCGGTGCCCGCGACGGCTATGCCTTCGAAGCCCCGCGACCCGCGCCGGCGGCGCGGGTTCCCCTCTGGGGCCGTGGCCACCCGGGGACCCGTGCCTAGGCACGGGTGGCGGCCCGCTGTACCTCTTCAACAGCCTTCTGGCACCAAAACCCGGAACGCGTGAGCGCATAGCGAGAATGGACATATTCGACTTGATGTCAGAGAAGAAGCACGAGCAGCTCGTGTTCTGGAACGATCCCGACCTCGGATATAGAGGCATCATCGCGATCCACGATACCACCATGGGACCGGCGCTGGGCGGAACCCGCTACTGGAACTACGAGAACGATCGAGACGCGGTCATCGACGCGCTCCGGCTCTCGCGAGGGATGACGTACAAGGCAGCGATCGCCGGGCTCAACCTCGGCGGTGGCAAGTCGGTCATCTGGGGGGACAACCGCCTGGCAGACCGGGAGATGATCTTCCGAGCGCACGGCCGTGCGGTCGACTCGCTGCACGGCCGCTACATCACCGCCGAAGACGTGGGGACGTCGCCGGACGACATGGAATACATCAGCATGGAGACCGAATACGTGGTCGGCCGGCACGGACGCTCGGGCGATCCGTCTCCGGTTACCGCGTACGGGGTGTACCGTGGCATCAAGGCGTGTGCAGCGATCAAGTACGGAGACGATTCCTTGGCCGGTCGTCACGTCGCGGTGCAGGGCCTCGGCCATGTCGGCTACTACCTGTGCGAGGATTTGGCGCAGGAAGGCGCCAGGCTCACGGTCGCCGACATCGATCCGGAGCGCGTGGCGCGGGTCACCGAGGAGTTCGGGGCCAAGGCAGTTGCCGCGGACGACATCTATGCCGTCGATGCCGACATCTTCGCCCCCTGCGCTTTGGGCGCGGTCGTCAATGACGACACGATCGACTTGCTCCAAGTCGACATCGTCGCGGGAGCCGCAAACAACCAGTTGGCACGCGGGCCGATTCACGGGCCGGCGCTCCACGAGCGGGGCATTCTGTACGCGCCCGACTACGTGATCAATGCCGGTGGACTCATCAACGTATATGGAGAGCTGAACGACTGGACCGCGGATCGCAGCAAATGGAAGGCCGGGGAGATCTACGGCACGCTTCTCCGCATTTTCGAGCTTGCCAGGACCGACGGGATTCCTCCGCACGTGGCGGCCAACAAGGTTGCGGAGGCGCGCATCTTGGAGGCCAGGCATCTGCAACGGACATTCCGCACGTGATGGACGGTCCTCTCGTGATGGACAGCCGGTCATGATGGACAGCCTGAAGAAGACCGACCCAGCCGTCTTCGACTCGATCATCTCCGAGGCCCGGCGGCAGGCCGACGGCTTGGAGCTCATCGCGAGCGAGAACTTCGTCTCGGAGGCCGTGCTTGAGGCGATGGGCACCGTGATGACGAACAAGTATGCGGAGGGTCTGCCATCGAAGCGGTACTACGGCGGCTGCGAATTCGTCGACGTCGCCGAGGATTTGGCCCGCGACCGAGCCCAACGGCTGTTCGGTGCGGAGCATGTCAACGTGCAGCCGCACTCGGGCGCGCAGGCCAACATGGCGGCGTACTTCTCTTTCCTGGAGGCCGGGGACAAGATCCTGGGGATGAACCTCAGTCACGGCGGTCATCTCACGCACGGCTCGCCGGTGAACTTCAGCGGCCGCCTCTTCGAGGTTGTCGCGTACGGAGTACGGGAAGAGGACGGGCGCATCGACTACGATGAGCTTCGAGACCAGGCGCACGCCGAGCGTCCGAAGATGATCATTGCCGGGGCGAGCGCGTACCCGCGCACGATCGACTTCGCCGCCTTCTCGGAAATCGCGCGGGAAGTCGACGCACGCTTCCTGGTCGACATGGCGCACATCGCAGGTCTCGTGGCGACGGGACACCACCCCACGCCGATTCCGCACGCCGACGTCGTGACCACCACGACGCACAAAACGCTGCGGGGCCCCCGCGGCGGCCTGATCTTTTGCCGCGCAGAGCACGCCAAGGCGATCGACAAGTCGGTCTTCCCGTTCATGCAGGGCGGTCCCCTCATGCACGTGATCGCGGCTAAGGCGGTGGCCTTGCTCGAAGCGCTGCAGCCTGAATTCAGCGACTACTCCGAGCAGATCGTCGCCAACGCGAAGGCGCTGGGAGAAGGCCTCGTGGAGCGGGGCTTTCACCTCGTCAGCGGAGGCACGGACACCCACCTATTACTCGTGGATCTCCGGCCGAGCCACGACGAGCTGACGGGCAAGGAAGCCGAGGCGGCGCTCGAGGCTTCCGGAATCACCGTGAACAAGAACACGGTACCCGGGGAGACACGTTCACCGTTCGTGACGTCCGGCCTTCGCATCGGAACGCCGGCGCTCACCTCCCGTGGCATGAAGGAAAGCGAGATGGCGCAGATCGCGGCTTGGATCGCGTACGTTCTGGAAGCACCGAGCGACGAAGACCGGATCGCCGGGGTTCGCGGCGAGGTCAGGGATCTCTGTACCGCCTTCCCGCTCTACGTGGGATTGGCGGGGCGATAGACGTGTCATGTGGTGCTCCCACTAGCGAACGGCCCCCTTGAAGGGTGATCGGAAAGAGGGCCGTGCCACCCCAACCCACAGAGGCGTAGGATCATATCAGCCATGGCGTTGGGCACATGGCGACCAACGCTTCGCGTCGGTGCCCGCGCGGTTGATGCTGCGTCTCTCCTCGTCGGACCATCGCCTTCGGCGGCGGTGCCCGCTCGGCTACGACTCCTCGTCGTTCCTTGCCTGAACGCGCGCAAGCGCGGGGCACCCGCGCCGTCAGGCGTGGGTCGCGCGGCCCACCCCCCTTTCCGATCACCCTTCTAAAACCCACATTTCTACCCATGACGGAACTCCAATTCGCGGACGAAGTCCTGGACCAGCTCCAGGAACGAAACCCTCGGTTCGATACGAGGGCGTATTTCTTCGTGCTCGCGGCCTTGCATTCGGTCATCCACTCGCTTGACGAGCCCCGGCACATTTCCGGGCGCGAGCTTGCGGACGGGGTGAGGCGCTTGGCTCTGGAGCGCTTTGGTCCGATGGCGAGGATGGTGCTGGAGCACTGGGGGATTTGCGCCACCGAGGATGTCGGGAGTGTCGTGTTCGCGTTGGTGGAGCAGGGGATCCTCGTCAAGCAGGACGAGGATCGCCCGGAGGACTTCGCCGACGTGTTCGACTTCGAAGAGGCTTTCGAGCTGAGTTATCCCTGGGAAGCTCGATTCTGACCGTATCGTTGCCACGCTGAGGGGAGGGGTTGCACATGGAGGGAGAGCAGGGATTTCCGCCTTGTCTGAAGTGCGAGGCCGGTCTCTTGCTGCCGCTCTCGGACTACGGCAGAGAGGGGGCGTCGATTCGCTATAAAGCGTGGGTGTGTTCCAGGCCGGAGTGCGGCTTCAACATCCGGATCGACAACGGCGAGATCAGCATCGGCCGCACGATCGGGCAGAGCTACAAGTAGAGCCTGACGCCCCCACAGATCCAAGCGAGACCCAGACCGTCGTGGCTCCCGGGATCTCGCCCAACTACAGGGAGCCTCTGCACAAGTAGGGCACGCCGCCACCCGAGCTTACGCACGGGTCCCCGGGCGCCACGGCTCCATAGGGCACCCGCGCAAAGCGCGGGTCGCGGTGCGACGACGCCATAGCCGTCGCGGGTACCGCCGTCGAAGACGGTGGTCCTAGGAGCTCCAACGACGGAGATGGGGCCGTGCCACCGTAACCCACGACCTGGTAGATCATGTCACTCATGATGTTGGGCGCAGGGGGGTCGCGGCCCAATAGGTCGTTTCTCCTCCTCGGACCACCGCCTTCGGCGGCGGTGCCCGAACAACTACGACTCGTCGTCGTGCCTACTATTGAGCTCGCGAGACCGGGCACCCGCGCCGAAGGTGTGGGTCGCGCGGCGCGCCCTACTTGTGCAGAGGCTCCCTAGCTCATGGCCGGTCTCCACCCGCCACTCCGCCCCTACGCACGCCTGCATGTGCTCGCGCCCACCGGAGCCGAGGCCGCGGCGCTCGATAGCACGGCGATCGAGACGATCGGGGTGCCTCCGCCCGTGCTCATGGAGAACGCTGGGCGGGCGGCCGCGATGATCGTGCAACGCCTCCGCCCGCGCGGCCGGGTGGTGGGCGTGGTGGGGTCCGGCAACAACGGCGGGGACGCGTTGGTGCTGCTCAGGACTCTACGCGCGTGGGGGCGTGACGTCCTTGCGGTGGTTGTGGCCGACCGGCCTTTGGAGGACCCGCTGCTGCACGGCTGGGACGTCGCCTTGCGGACGGACGAAGAACTCGGCGCGGAAGGATGGCGCGACCTGCTCGGGGAAGCGGGTCTCGTCGTGGACGGGGTGCTCGGCACGGGCTTGCAGGGCGCCCCCCGGGAGCGGCAGCGCGCCGCGATCGAGAACATCAACGCCTTGGGTTGCTGGGTTCTCTCGTTGGACGTGCCGTCCGGCATCGACTCAGGGACGGGGACCGTGCCGGGCAGCGCAGTGCGGGCGACGGTCACCGTCGCCTTTGGCGCGCCGAAGCTCGGAAGCCTTCTGCATCCGGCGCGTTCGCTTGCCGGTCGGTTGATCGCGGTCGAGATCGCCTTTCCACCGTCGAGCCCGGCGGAAGTGACCGCTCGAGTGGTCACGCCTGCCTGGGCCCAGGCGCGTCTCCCGCACCGGGACCCGGACACACACAAGAACGCCGTCGGTCGTGTGCTCGTGGTCGCGGGACAGCAGGGCATGGCCGGCGCCGCGGTTCTCGCAGTGCGTGCGTCGCTGCGTGCGGGGGCCGGTCTCGTGACGATTTGCTCCGCGCCGGAGAATCGCGAAATCGTGCAGAGCGCCGCACCGGAGGCGATCTACGTCGATCCCGGCGATCCAGGGGCGCTTCTCGCGGCCATGGATCAGTGCGACGCAGTCGGCCTCGGGCCCGGCCTTGGCACCGGCACGTTCGGACAGAAGCTCGCCGCGGCGGTTGCGACGGGTCCGCCTCGACCCGTGGTGGTAGATGCCGACGCGCTCAACCTGGCGTCTCAAGGGAAACTCGACTTGCCGTTGTTGGCGGCGACGAGAGCGGTTCTGGCGACTCCGCACGCGGGCGAGATGGCGCGGCTGCTCGGCACCGATACGGCCACGGTCCAGTCGGACCGAATCGCGGCGCTCGGCCGTGCTGTAGAGGCGAACGGACACGCGCTGTTGCTCAAGGGGGCGCCGTCGTTGGTCGCCGCACCGGGAGCCGAGGTGCACGTGGATTGCCAGGGTTCGTCCGACCTCGCGGCAGCGGGCATGGGCGATGCGCTGACGGGCGTGTGCGCGTCGCTCATGGCGCAGGGCTTGGGTCCAGTGGATGCCGGGGCGGTCGGGCTGTATCTGACGGGCCGCTCCGCGCGGCTCGCAGGCCGGGGCTTGGCGCTCACCCCGAGTGACGTGATCCGCTGCCTCCCGGACGCTCTCAGGGAGCGGAGCGAGGGCGTCTCGGACCTCGACCTGCCCTTTGTTCTCTTCGACGCTGACCCGGCGCGGTGAAATGAGCGATCACCCGCCGCGCACGATCCGACTCGGCCCGGGGGCGGAGTTCGACCTGATCCGCACGGCGATCGCTTTGGGCGGTGAGCTCCCAGCGGCGGTCCGGGTCGGACCCGGTGACGACGCGGCGGTCATCGAAGGTGGGTGGGTCCTGAGTACCGACATGTGTGTCGAGGACGTGCACTTCCGACGTAGCTGGCTCTCGGACCGTGAGATCGGGTACCGCGCCGCGGCGACCGCGCTCTCCGACCTAGCGGCCATGGCGGCGACCCCCCTCGGGTTACTGGTGTCCATTGCGGTCCCGGAGGCCGGCGACGTCGATCTGGAAGCACTGCAGGTCGGGGTTGAGGAAGCCGTGCAAGCGCTTGGTGGAGCGATTCTCGGTGGAGACCTCTCCCGATCGCCAGGACCCCTGGTGCTCGACGTCGTGGTCGTGGGCCGTACGTCGTGGCCGGTATTGCGAAATGGGGCGAAGGCCGGCGACGAGATCTGGGTGACCGGGCGCCTCGGCGCGAGCGCCGCCGCCGTCCATGCTTGGCGGCAGGGGGGTGAGCCGTCCCCGCAAGCACGCGCGGCCTTCGCCCGTCCGACGCCGCGTATCGACGAAGCGTGCTGTCTGGTCGAGCAGGAATGGGTTGACGCGCTCATGGACATATCCGACGGCCTAGCCGGTGACGTCGGCCATTTGGCGGCCGCCTCTGGCGTCAAGGTTGTCTTGGAGGCGGGTGCCGTCCCGATCGCCGATGCCGCCCTCGTCGTCCTCGGAGCCGAGGGCGCGTTGGAAGCGGCGCTGCATGGCGGCGAGGACTACGAGCTGCTCTTCGTCGCCGACCCGGGGATCGTCGACGTGGCTCGTTTCGAGGACCGCTTCGGGCTCGACTTGACCCGCGTCGGACATGTGCTCGAAGGGGAGGGCGTGTGGCTCGATCGCGGCGACGGCGAGCCGCGGCCGCTGGCGCGCGCTGGTTTCGACCACTTCGGGAGCGTCGACCATTGATCCGCCTGCTCGCGCTGCTGGCGTTGGGGATCCCGGCCACGATCTGGTACGCGACGCGGATTGTATGGGCCGTCTACCGAAACGCTGCGAACGCCGACTGTGTATGCGCGGAAGTCCCGCGCACCTGGTCGAGGCTGATGCTCCGTATCGCCGGCGTGCGGGTCGAGGTTGAAGCGGCGGAAAACATCCACTCTGCGGCACCGCAGGTCGTGGTGGCGAATCACACGTCCTGGTTCGACCCTCTCGCCTTGACCGGTTTCTGTCCCGGTCCATATGTGTTCGTGGCGAAGAAAGAGGTTGCGCGGATACCCTTCTTCGGTAGGGCGGTCGGAGCTTGCGGGCACATCTTCATCGATCGCGGCGACCGTGACCTCGCCTTGGAATCGCTGGAGATCGCACGTCAGAGGTTGGAAGATGACGGTCCAACCGTCATCATGTTTCCTGAAGGGACACGCTCGCCGACGGGCGAACTGCAGCCGTTCAAGAAGGGCGCGTTCGTTCTGGCGATTCAGGCCGGCGCCGAAGTGGTTCCGACTGCGGTCATCGGGTCCAGAGACGTGATGAGGAAAAACGGGATTCTGGTCCGCGCGGGCGTTATTCGAATCCGATTCGGGACTCCGATCCCGGTCCATTCATACGACTTCGAACGAAGAGACGAACTCGCCGAAAGAGCGTGGCAGGCCCTGCGGGACTTGCAGACTTCGGCGACTCGGGCATAGAAGGGTGATCGGAAAGGGAGGTGGGCCGCGCACATGGTGCTTGCGCGCGTTCAGGCAAGGAACGACGAGGAGTCGTAGCCTTGCTACGGCGACGAGGAGAGACGATGGATCAACCGCGCAACCGCCATGTGCCGAACACCATGGCTGAAAGGACAAAGGAGTGTGTGGGTTACGGTGGCACGGCCCCATCTCCGTCGTTGGAGCTCCTCGACGTAGCGACGGCTATGCCTTCGAAGCTCCGCCTAGGACCTGGGGCCGTGGCACCGTAACGCGGCCCGCCCCCCTTTTCGATCACCCTTCTAGGGAGAGGAGGCCAGGTGTCGGCCATAGTGGATGTGCGTGCACGTGAGGTCTTGGACTCGAGGGGCAATCCGACGGTCGAAGCCGAGGTCACCCTGGAAACCGGCTTCCGGGGCAGGGCCGCGGTCCCCTCCGGCGCGTCCACGGGTGCCCACGAGGCTGTCGAGTTGCGGGACGGCGATCGTGATCGCTTCCTCGGAAAGGGAGTCTTGCGCGCTGTCGAAAACGTAAACACCGTGATCGCTGACGCGCTTCGGGGCTTCGAGGCCCGCGAGCAACTGGACATCGATCGCACGATGCTCGAGCTGGACGGCACGCCGAACAAACGGAACCTCGGTGCCAACGCGATCCTCGCGGTGTCGATGGCCGCGGCGCGGGCCGCGGCGCTCGAGAACCACATGCCGCTGTGGCGCTACCTCGCGGTCGGCGGCGAGGCTGATCTGCTTCCGGTGCCGATGATGAACATCCTGAACGGCGGGGCGCACGCGCCCAACAACGTCGACATCCAGGAATTCATGGTCATGCCTGTGGGGGCGGAGACGTTCTCCGAGGGTCTGCGCATGGGTGTCGAGGTCTTCCACCACCTGAAGAAGGTGCTCTCAGCGCTGGGCAAGAATACCGCGGTCGGCGACGAGGGCGGCTTCGCGCCTGATCTGGCAAGCAACGAAGAAGCCATCGAGCTGGTGCTGCGTGCGATCGAGGAGGCGGGGTACCGCCCGGGGGAGGACCTCGTGATCACGCTCGACGCTGCGGCTACCGAGTTCTTCGAGGACGGGGAGTACGTGTTCCACTGGTCGGGGGGTGAGCGGCGGGACGCAGCCGGAATGGTCGAGTTCTGGACCGAGTGGATCGAGAAATACCCGATTCGTTCTCTGGAGGACCCTCTCGACGAAAACGACTGGCATGGTTGGAAGCAGCTTACCGATGCTTTGGGCGAGCGCGTGCAGATCGTCGGCGACGATATTTTCGTCACGAACGTGGATCGACTGGAGCAAGGCATCAGGGACGGCGCCGCGAATGCGATCCTCGTCAAGGTGAATCAGATCGGGACGGTGACCGAAACGCTGGAGACGATGCGCGTCGCACGCGAGGCCGGATACAACTGTATCGTTTCGCACCGGTCCGGCGAGACCGAGGACACGTTCATCGCCGACCTCGCGGTCGCCACGGGCGCCGGCCAGATCAAGACGGGCAGCGCTAGCCGTACCGACCGCGTCGCCAAGTACAACCAACTGCTGCGCATCGAAGAGCAGCTCGGCGGTCGGGCTCGGTACCTGGGTCGCTCTCTCTGGGGCGACTAGCAGCCGTGCACAGGTTGAAAAAGGCGATTCTGCCGGGCCTTCTGCTGCTCGCCGCGTACTACGCGGTGTTCGGGGGCGAGTACTCGTGGTTCGAGCTCAGGGACGCTCGAGCGGCGGTCGAGCAGGAGGAGGACGATCTCGCAGAGCTCAAGCGCCAGATCGATTCGCTCCGAGCATGGGCTGACTCCATGCAGATCGATTCCGTGACGCTCGAGCGCATCGCGCGCGAGCGCTTCGGCATGATTCGGGACGGCGAGATCCTCTATCGTTTCGCACAGCCTAGGGACAGCGCGCTCGCGTTGAGCGACACGACGAACGGGGCCATGCGGTGACAGCCAGGCCCCACGGGACGCCAGCGCGCTCCGGCTCGATCATGCCCGTGGCTACTCGGCTTCGTCGGATCCGGCCGGCACCTTCTCAGTGGCCTCACCCTCCGCCTCAGTGGCCTCACCCTCCGCCGCCTCAGCGATCATTTTTTTCGCCATGCTCTGGAGTTGGCCGGAGTCCTCGCTGCTGGACAGGGTCCCCGCAAGCGCTTCGACAGCGACCTTGAGCGCGCGTGCGCGTGCCTCCTCACTGGCCGGCGGACCCGGCTTGAGGAAGGGACTGAACAAGTCGATCGGGATCGGGAAGAGCGTCGTCGAGTTGTTTTCTACGGCGATCTCGCTCACGGTCTGCAGGAAGCGGAGCTGCATCGCCACGGGGAACTCCTGAATGATCTCGGCCGCTGCCGCGAGCTTCGCCGCCGCCTGATACTCACCTTGAGCGTTGATTACCTTGGCGCGCCTCTCGCGTTCTGCTTCGGCCTGCTTGGCCATGGACCGCTTCATCTCCTGGGGCAGATCGATATCCTTGATCTCGACCGCGGTGACCTCGATGCCCCACGAATCCGTGCCTTCGTCGATGATCTGACGGATGTGCTCGTTGATGCGCTCTCGTTCGGCGAGGAGTTCATCCAACTCCGACTGGCCGATGACCGAGCGCAATGTGGTCTGCGCCAGTTGGCTCGTCGCGAAGTAGTAGTCCTCGATCTCGATGACCGCCGTCGTCGGGTCGGCGACGCGGAAGTACACGACCGCGTTCACCCGGACGCTGACGTTGTCCTTCGTGATCGTGTCCTGGGGCGGAATGTCCAGTGCCACGATGCGGAGGTCCATCCTCTTCATGCGCTCGATGCCCCAGGGCACGAGAAAAATGAGGCCGGGGCCTTTGGCGCGCGTGAGTCTGCCGAGTCGAAAGACCACGCCGCGTTCGTATTCCAACAGAATCCTGAGGCTGGTGAGGAGCGACACACCGACGATGGCCGCTGCACCGATCGCAATAGTCGCGGGATCCATGGATCCTCCGGGCAAAGAGGAAGGGACGCCCCTGGATACGGGGATCCTCGAAAGGCTGTTCATGTCCCGTCGGGAGTGAGCGTCGCGGGCGGAGCATCCGGGCGCAAGCCTGTTGACACGACCCGACGGCCAGATCAGCTTTTTTTCCCATTGCCGGAGTAGCTCAGTTGGTCAGAGCAGCGGAATCATAATCCGCGTGTCGGGGGTTCAAGTCCCTCCTCCGGCACTATGTGGGAGAAGGACTTTCGGCCTCTCGGGTTCTCCCGGGGGGCCGATTCTCCCGTCAGCCTTCTACGATTGGCTCGCCTCGATGCGGCCTGGCGAGAGATGACATAGCTTTCGCCACGAATCGGGACCACTCGGCCGACCGAGGACACCATGACAGACCGCGCCAGCACGCTCTTGAGCGGGCGTCGCGAACGCCTCGAACGCATCCTGGAGCGGGAGCTGCGACCTCCCATAACGGACCCCAATTCTCCTATCCCGCCTCATGTTCGCGAGTTTCTGCTCGAGGAGGCGGAGGACCTCTACTGGAACGAGCTCGAGTGGGAGAACATCACCTTCGAGGAGGCCCTCGAGGGCGGACCGCTCACCGAGCTCGCCTTCCCGGGCTTCCTCGCTTTCATGCGTGGGCTCCTACTTACTGAGGTGATGCCCGACGCGCTTGCACCTGCTTCGCCACGTCCCCAAGTCGTCGAGGACACTTTGGGCTTCTTGTGCGGACGTGTCGTCGAGCTCGAGGATGGACTCGCTGCGGGCGGCGGCGACGAGCCGGACAAGGCGCGATCGGAGATGGAAATGACGAGCCGCCTCATCGACTTCGTCTTGTATCGCTTCCACGAACTGGCTCCCGCGGAAATCGAGCGGGTCGAAGCCGGCAGGCGCGCTTCCGCGTAACCAGAGGGGTGACGTCTGTGTGTTGACCTCGCGGCCAGGGCGCACGTATCTCGCTGGAGCCCCCTTGCTCGTGGCGCACCGTGGCGGATCGAAGGTCGCGCCGGAAAACACCATGGCTGCCTTCCGCCGGGCGGTCGACTGGTGGCGCGCCGACATACTCGAACTGGACGTTCGACTCACCCGGGACGGACACGTCGTGGTCATTCACGACGAAACGCTGGAGCGGACCACGGACGGTGAGGGTCCGGTGGCAGCGAGCACGCTCGACGAGATCCACGCTCTCGATGCCGGGTACCGGTTCGAGGATCTCGATGGCGGCCGCTCCTTCCGCGGCACGGGGGTGGTCGTTCCGACCTTCGCGGAGGTCCTGACCGCGTTCCCGGAGACTCGTATCAACGTAGAAGTCAAGGAGCCGCGGGCTGCCGGGCCGCTCGTCGAAGTCATTCGAAGTCATCACGCGCAGCACCGCGTGCTCGTCGCAGCGGAGTTCGAGCGGTCCCGAAGGGATGCCCGCGGCTACGCTGGCCCCTGGGGTGCGAGCCGCCATCAGGTCCTCTTGTTCTGGGCACTGCACCGACTTCCGGGAAGCGGTCCATACCTACCTCGCGCGGACATCCTTCAGGTCCCCGAGCTGTGGAAGGGACTGAGAATCGTCTCGCGGGCCTTCGTTCGAGCCGCGCACCGGCGAAACATTCCCGTGCAGGTCTGGACGGTCGACGATCCGGAGTCGATGAAACGGTTGCTGTCGTGGGGAGTGGACGGTATCCAGAGTGACCGACCCGATATACTCGCCCAAGTCCTGACCGAGGTTGCCGGTCGGCCGCCACCCCCGGGGCCGGTGGAGGGAGCCGCATGAGCGATGTGGCGAGGGACGTGAGAAGCCGCTTTTCCGAGGTACTGCAAGCCGCTCGAGGCGGGATCCTTCACGACGGTGGGCTCGTGGTTGCGACGTCGGGAGGACTCGACTCGATGGCTCTCCTCCACTTGTTCCGCTTCGGCTTCCCCTCCACCGGCATCCCTATCCACGTGGCGCACTTCGATCACGGCATGCGAGAGGGTTCGCTCTCGGACGCCGAGTGGGTGCGCGGGGTCGCGCGCTCCTGGGGGCTCCCGATCTTCGTGGAGCGTGCGGCAGAGCCGTTGCGATCCGAGGAGTCGGCTAGAAACGCGCGGTACGCGTTCCTCGAGTCGGTCAGACGGGAGGTCGACGCCGATGTCGTGGTGACGGGCCACCACGCCGACGATCAGGCCGAGACGGTCCTCTTTCGCTTGCTGAGGGGCAGCGGCACGGTGGGGCTCTCCGGCATGGCTTCGTTCCGTGAGCCGGGGCTCTGGCGCCCACTGCTCCCGTTCTGGAAGAAGGAGCTCGTCGAGTACGCCGACTCGGTGAGGCTCGGGTGGCGGGAGGATCCATCCAACCTTGAATCGGCCTTCGCCCGCAACGTAATCCGTAACCGGATTATTCCCGAAGTGGAGTCGTCGGTAGCACCGGGCGCACGCCGCTCGCTCGTGCGCTTGGCGGAACAAGCGCGGGACGACGTCGAAGCGTGGCGGTATCTCATGCCGCGGCTCTTGGAAACGTTGGATCTGGAGCGGGGCGACGACGCTCTCTCCGTTGACCATGAGCGGCTACGGCGATTGCCGACGCCCCTTCGCGGGCGCGTGCTGCGCTGGCTCAGCGAACGGCTTGGCGCGCGACTCGACACCGTGGGAACCCGCTCCGCGGCCGAGTTCACTGGCTCGGGCCAAAGTGGCCGACGTCTGGACCTCGCTTCGGGTCTCGTCCTGAGGCGCGAACTAGACCGGATCGTCTTGGTCCGCGAGCCGTTGGGCCGCGATACTCCAGTCGGCGAGACTGCAGTCTGCGAGACTGAAGGGGAGCCGGACAGACCGCTGAGGATCCCCGGTGCTCGGGCTGGCTCGGGGAGCGTGACCCTCGGCGGCAGGACGTTCACCGTGCGCTGGGGAGGTTCGGAGCTGTCCGTCTCGGCGCGCGACTCGGTTGCCGTGACGGCGCCGCACTTTCCGCTGACGGTACGGGCGAGGGAGGCCGGAGATCGGATTCAACTTCCCTACGGCTCCAAGAAGGTAAAAAAGCTTCTGCTCGAGGCGAGGATTCCGGAGTCGCTGCGGGAGCGGTTGCCCGTGTTCGTGGACGCGCGGGGAAAAGTGCTTTGGATCCCGGGCGTCGCGACCGCCGTAGGGCCGGAAGCTCGGGACGACGCGTCGCATGTTCTTCACATTGGAATCGATGATGCCGGCACTCACTGAGGACACGCAGCTAGGCGGCCAGGAGCTCAAGCGTATCGTCTTCTCGGAAGACGACGTTCAGCTCCGGATTCGTGAATTGGGTGTTGAGATTACGGCGGCGTACACTGCGTCGGACAGGCTGCTCGTGCTGGGGCTGTTGAAGGGCTCGTTCCTGTTCATGGCCGACCTCGTGCGCTCGATCGAGCTTCCCTTGCACGTGGATTTCCTGGTGGCGTCGAGCTATGGCGCCACCAAGGTTTCGAGCGGTGACGTGCGGCTGCTATACGATCCCGGCGCTTCGCTGAAGGACCGCGCCGTGTTGCTCGTAGAGGATATCATTGACAGTGGGAACACACTCGCCCGCCTCATTCCCCGGCTCGAAGCCCGCGGGCCGACCTCGTTGGAGATCTGCGCTTTGCTCCACAAGAGAATCACGACTCATCCGGAAACACGTTGGGTGGGCTTCGATGCACCCAACGAGTTCCTTGTGGGGTATGGACTCGATTATGCGGAAGACTTCCGTCACCTGCCATATATCGCGAGCCTGTAACGAGGGCCATTGGCCTCCAGTACCACGCGAAGATAGAAAGCAGCATGCCAGAACCTGATCCGAACCGAGCCGACGGCGACAACCGTCTCGGTCGTGTGTCCAAGAACGCCGCGTTCTTGATCATGATGGTGTTGATGCTCTTACTGGCAGTGCAGTTCGTTCGCAGGCAGGAGCCGACGCGCACGGAGATCACCTACACGAACTTCATGCGCCAACTGAACAGCGGGAACGTGTTCGAAGTGACCGTGATCGATCGCAGGATCGAGGGCGAGCTACGTGCGCCCATCATGGAGCAAGAGTTGGAGGTCACCCGCTTCGAGGTCACGCTACCGAGCGACGTCACCGACGGCCTGCTCGATGCGTTCCAGGCCAATGACGTCATCATCCAGGCCGAGTCTCCGGAGGCGGGTTGGGGCACACTCCTCATAGGGGCGCTTCCGTGGCTCCTCTTCATCGCCTTCTGGATCTGGATCTTCAGAACCATGCAGGGCGGTGGGAACCGCGCGTTCCAGTTCGGCCGCTCCAAAGCGAAGCTGATTTCGCCGGACAACCCCAAGGTCACCTTCGCGGACGTCGCAGGGGCGGACGAAGCCAAGGAAGAACTTCAAGAAATCATCGAGTTCCTCAAGGACCCGGCCAAGTTCACGCGTCTCGGTGGACGGCTGCCGAAGGGCGTCTTGCTCGTCGGTCCCCCAGGAACCGGTAAGACGCTGCTCGCCCGGGCCGTCGCCGGCGAGGCTGCCCGACCGTTCTTCCAGATGTCCGGTTCGGATTTCGTCGAGATGTTCGTGGGTGTCGGTGCGTCGCGCGTTCGCGACCTGTTCGAGCAGGGCAAGGCACATGCTCCCTGCATCATCTTCGTCGACGAGATCGACGCGGTGGGTCGCCACCGGGGTGCCGGCCTGGGCGGTGGCCACGACGAACGAGAGCAAACGCTCAACGCGCTGCTCGTCGAGATGGATGGCTTCGAGTCCAACGAAGGCGTCATCCTGCTAGCGGCGACGAACCGTCCGGACGTTCTCGACCCGGCACTGCTCCGTCCTGGGCGCTTCGACCGACAGATCGTGGTGGACATGCCCGACTTGAAGGGACGCGAGGGCATCCTTCGCGTTCACGCCAAGAAACTCCCGCTTGCGGACGACGTCGAGCTGCAACTCATCGCGCGGGGCACCCCCGGCATGACGGGTGCGGATCTCGAGAACATCTGCAACGAGGCGGCGCTTATGGCGGCTCGCCGGGACGCCGACAAGGTCTCGATGGATAATTTCGACGAGGCGAAGGACAAGGTCATGTTGGGAGCGGAACGTCGTTCCCTGGTGCTGACCGAGGGTGAGCGGAAGCTCACTGCGTTCCACGAGGCCGGCCACACGGTCGTCGGCCTGAAGATTCCGGGGCTCGACCCGGTGCACAAGGTCAGCATCGTGCCCCGGGGCAGCGCCCTGGGAATCACTGCGAGCCTACCCGAGGAAGACCGCCATTCGTACCGCAAGGAGTGGATGGAGGGTCAGCTCGCGATGCTCTTCGGTGGGCGGGTGGCGGAAGAGATGATCTTCGGTCCCGAG
Source organism: Gemmatimonadota bacterium (assembly GCA_022560615.1). Classification (NCBI taxonomy): domain Bacteria; kingdom Pseudomonadati; phylum Gemmatimonadota; species Gemmatimonadota bacterium. The sequence goes on along the minus strand of JADFSR010000013.1, from coordinate 25,182 downwards.
GCCGTGACGACGGGAGCCGGCAACGACATCGAGCAGGCCACGGGTATGGCACGGCGGATGGTCACCGCCTTCGGCATGAGCGACGTCATCGGTTTGATGACGATCGGCGAGCCCGAGCATGAAATCTTCCTCGGCCGCGACATCTCGCAGCGTCGGATCGTGTCGGAACACACTTCGCGGCTCGTAGACCAGGAAGTGAAGCGCATTCTGGACGAGGCCCACGAACGCGCCCGCGAAGTTCTGGAAGAGAACAAGGATCTTATGGAGGTCTTTGCTCAGGCACTGCTCGAGCGCGAGACGCTCGATCGCGAAGCGATCCAGACACTGGAGCGAGGCGAGCAGCTCCCGCCGCTCGAAGTACCGGAGCCGGAGTCGCTGGCTCCGGTCGCCGCGCAGTCGCCACGGGTGCCGAAGAAGTCTACGGCGCCACTGGCGCTGCCCGGCGCCGAGGGGCCGCTTCCGGGACCCGCACCGGGCGTGTACGCCGCGGATGAGGACGAGCCGCTGACTTGACGCGATCGGCCGAGCACGGAGCAACATTGGGGGAGCGGGGCCCGACCACGGAGACACAGCGGTGAGCCGGATCTGGGAACAGCTCCAGTTCTTGAGCCCGGGATGGACTGACCTGGTCGAGATCCTGATCGTGGCGTTCTTGCTCTACCGGATCCTCCTCGTGATCCAGCGCACTCGCGCGATGCAGATCATGCTGGGCGTGGCTCTGCTCGCTTTCACCTATGGCCTGGCACGCCTGCTGGACCTGATCCTGATTCGCAGGCTGCTGGAGGCGAGCTTCGCGTACGGGGCCATCGCCGCGCTCGTCGTCTTTCAGCCGGAGCTTCGCTCGGCGCTCGCACGCCTGGGCCGCAGCCGCATGATCCGTGTCTTCCAGCCCCCGGAAGACGGCCGAGCGGCGGAGGAGATCGTCGAAGCCGCGATGCGGCTCGCTCGTGCCCGCCACGGAGCGATCATCGCGATCGAGCGGGATGTCGGGCTCGAAGAGTATGCCGAAACGGGGAGCGCGGTGGACGCCCGCGTCTCAGCGGAGATGCTGACCACGATCTTCACGCCGTACTCGCCGCTGCACGACGGCGCCGTGCTCATCGCGGGGGACCAGATCCGAACGGCAGGCGCGATCCTGCCGCTTACACAGTCCTCGGTCGGGGACCGCTCACTGGGGACCCGGCATCGGGCTGCTCTCGGCTTGAGCGAAGAGACGGACGCCATCGTCATCGTCGTCAGCGAGGAGACCGCACAGATCTCTTTGGCCGTCGAAGGTCGCCTCGAGCGCGACATCGACCCTGAGCGGCTACGGGAGGTTGTGGTGGGCAGCGTGCCCCAACACGATCCGAAGCTCGCCCCGGCGCGGAAACCCCAGATTTCCATAGAGTAGACACACACTGCACGCGCGCGTTGACACCTTCACGACAACGCGCCTAGATTCTGCGGATCTCGTAATTCACTTTCCAGGAGTTCGCCTTCGTGGGTACCCAGTATGAACTGATGACCCTCTTCGCGGACGGCGGGTGGATGATGTATCCGCTCGTACTCTGCTCGCTCGTCGCCCTGGGTGTGATCATCGCCAAGGCCTGGACTCTCATGATCGCTCACAGGGGCACGGTACGTGTGCTGCACGACGTCGAAGAGGCCGTCCTGCAAGGTGATCTCGAGAGCGCGTTCGAGATCGCTCGGGACACGCCGGGACCGGCCGCTGCCATTCTCCTCGCGGGTCTACGCCGCATCCGGAACGGGAAGATGATGGCCGGCGAGTTGGAGGCCGCCATAGCGACCACCGGGATGATCGAGCTCAGCTTCCTGGAGCGGGGCCTGGTGATTCTTGCGACTATCGCCAACGTGGCGCCTCTCATGGGCTTCCTCGGCACCGTCGCGGGAATGATCCTCGCCTTCGCGTCGATCGAGGAGGCTGGAACGGTCGACGCGACTCTGGTGGCGGGTGGTATCAAGGTGGCGTTGCTCACGACGGCCGCTGGGTTGATCGTCGCGATACCGATCAACATCGCCTACAACGTCTTCGTCGCCCGTGTCGATGCGCTCATCGTGCTCATGGAGCAGGGTGCGCAAAAGATCCTCAACCTTTCTTGGGAACTCGAGAAGCAAGGTCGACTCGAGATCGTCAGACCCGAGCCGGACGAGAGGCTCCCGGTCGCGGCACTCGAGCCCGGAGTAACTGCGGAGAGTGACGCAACCGAGGGACAAGCGGCTGACGAGACCGAATAGGAACCTTTCGCACACAGCCCCAGTACGTCAGGGATACCAGACCGAGGCACGGATATGGCGGTTCTAGGCAATAAGAAGAGGAAGGTCAACGAGGGCGTCCCGATGGCGTCGACGGCGGACATCGCATTCCTGCTGCTGATCTTCTTCTTGGTGACGACCACCTTCCCCAAGGACAAGGGCCTCTCGATCGTGCTGCCGGAGCCCGGTGAAGAAACCCAGGTCAGCCAGAGGAATATCCTGCACCTGATCATTCAGCCGACCGGGATCGTCGACGTGAAGCGTGGCGAGAGCCAGCAGGTGGTGCAGATGCGGCCTTCCGAGATCGATGCGCTGTGGCGGCAGGAAGTCGCGGCGAATCCCAACATGATCGCAGCGGTGAAAACCCATCCGGACGCGCCCTACAAGTTCATGATCGACGTGCTGGATGCGCTCCACCTCGCAAAGGCTGAACGCATCTCGCTTCAGGTTCTGGTGAACTAGCTTATGTCCATCAAGGGTGGTGGTTTTCAGAAGAAATCGAAGGCATCGGAGGAGATTCCATCTTCGGCGCTTGCCGATATCGCTTTCTTGCTTCTGATCTTTTTTATGGTGACGACGGTCTTCCAGCCCGACCGCGACCGCCCGATCGAGTGGGCGCGCGCCGAGGCCGCGCAGAAGATCGACGAGAAGCAGAAGAACATCTTGAACATTTGGATGGAGCAGGACGGACAGGTCTACATCAACGACCAGCCGCACTCCATGGAGCAGGTGACGACCGTTGTCGCACCGCTCTACGCCGAGTCCGAGCGTGCCCTCATAATCTCAATTCGGGGCGACCGTGAGGTTCCGTACCGGTTCATCGATCAGTTGACGACCGCGCTGGTCGCCGCCGGTGTGGTTCGTGTGGTCTTCGCCACACAATTGGAGCAAAGCATGCAGAGGGAGAGACGATGACCGCAGAAGCCGTACCGGCCACATCTGGCGAGACCGCGAATGAGCGCCTCAAGCGGACGTTCGACTCTTGGTTCTGGGGGGGGATGATCGTTTCGACCGTGCTTCATGTTTCGATCTTCGCCTTCTGGCCCGAGCTGACCGCGGAGGACTTTTCGTTCGAGAACACGGAACTCGAAATGATCGAGCTCCCGCCGGAGATTGAGATTCCGCCGCCGCCGCAGCAGATCGCGCGTCCGGCGACGCCTATCATCGCGACCGCGGATATCGACGAGGATATCACGATTGCGCCGACCACCTTCGAGGACAACCCGGTGGAGGATCTTCCGCCGCCCCCCGAGGAGGTCGCAACCGACATCTCTGCGGCGCCGACGTTCACGCCGTACACGGTGGCTCCGTCCATTTTGAACCGGGATGAGGTCGTGCGGGCGATGGAGCGGGAGTATCCGCCTCTCCTGCGCGACGCAGGAATCGGTGGCACGGTCCGGGTCTACTTCTTCATCGACGAAAACGGTCGCGTGGTGGAACGGCAGATCGATGCGAGTTCTGGCCACCAGGCGCTAGACGACGCCGCGATGGCGGTCTCGGAGATCTACAGGTTCTCTCCGGCGCTGAACCGCGACAAGAAGGTTCCGGTCTGGGTGTCGTTCCCGATTACCTTCCAGGTCCGCTAGCACGGAGCCCGAGTAGGCCCTTGTTGGGGACCCCGCCGGCGCTCCGGCGGGGTCCCTTTCGTATGTTACCGATTCATGTCGACGACAGATGCAACGATGACCGCGGCCTATGCCGCGCGCCTGGCCGAGACGCTGCCTCGTATGCGCGACCGCATCGCGCAGGCGCTAGATGCCGCGGGGCGCGACGGAGCCTCCGTGCGCCTCATCGCGGTGACCAAGGCACACCCGCTCGAGGCGGTCGAGGCAGCGCTGCAAGCCGGGCTGTCGGAGCTGGGAGAAAACAGGGTCGAGGAGCTCGCGGGCAAGGTGGGTGTTCTCGGGCGAGGGGCTGCGACTTGGCACATGATCGGCCACTTGCAGAGCCGCAAGGCGCGGCAGGCGCTCGCTCTCTCGGACCTGATCCACTCCGTGGATTCGGCCAAGCTCGCAGAGCGCCTTGCACGGATGGCTCACGAAGAGGGCCGCGTCGTGCACGTGCTGGCGCAGGTGAACAGTTCCGGGGAAGCCTCGAAGAGCGGCTTCGATCTCTCGAGCGCGGTCGATGACGTGTTACGCCTCGCGGAGTTGCCCGGACTGAAGATTGATGGCTTGATGACCATGGCACCCTTCGGCGCCGAAGAGCCCGTTCTGTCGCGAGCCTTTGGGGGGCTGCGCCAGATTCACGAGCAGCTGAGAGCTCAGGGCGGCCGAATCGGTCCGGAGCTGTCCATGGGAATGACAGACGATCTGGAGATCGCGATCCGAGAAGGCAGTACGATGGTGCGGATCGGCACGGCGCTCTTCGGGCCACGAGCCCAGAAGGCCTTTTCGGGAGCCGGACGATGATCGACCTGACACCACTCGACGTACGCAACAAGCGAGGGGACTTCAAGAAGCTGATGCGGGGCTACGACCCCCAGGAGGTTGATGTCTTTCTGGAGATCGCCGCGGAACGTCTCGAAGAGCTCGTTCGCGAGAACATCGTGTTGCGGGAGCGTTCTGAGAGGCTGGAGCTACAGGTGGGCGCACAATCCGATCGCGAACAGGCGGTTCAGGAGGCGCTCGTGACCGCTCAGGAGCTGCGCGCCGACATTCATACACAGGCGCAACGCGAGGCGGACCTCCTGGTCCGAGAGTCAGAGACCGAAGCGCGCCGGATTGCGACGGAAGCCGAGGCGAAGGTGCGGAACCTACTTCGAGACGCCGAGCGGAGGCTCGAGTTGGGCAGGGATGCGCTCGAGGAGATGGAGCGGCGCAGAACACGGTTCCTGAAGGCGTTTCGACAACTGTTGGAGCGGCAGCTCGACGTGGTCGACGTCGAGGATGAGCGGGCGCCGGTCGAGGATCAGCCGCTCGATCTCGACCTCGGCGGTGGGCGCTTCTCAGTCGATGCCCAGATTGACGAACCCGACTCTGAGCGCGCGGCGGAGTTGGAGGGGGTTCGAAAGGACATCGACCAGGCGTTGCGTCTCGCTTTCGATTTGGACAAGTCGGACGAGGACGATCGGGCCTGAAGCTCGACGCCTCTCAACGTCTGCTGCCGTGACCGAACCCCAGGACCTGACCCAACGTGTGGATGCGGCGGTGGCCGCGGTGCACGAGCAGACTGTCCATGAGCCGCGTGTCGGTATCGTGCTCGGCACGGGCCTCGGTGGGCTCGTCGACGAAGTGCGCGCCGAAGCTGTGGTCCCGTACGGGCGGATTCCGGGCTTTCCCGATCCCACGGTGGAAAGCCACTCCGGGCGGCTTGTGCTCGGTTCGCTCGGCGAGACGCCGGTCGTCGTCATGCAGGGCCGTTTCCACAAGTACGAGGGATACTCGCTCCGGCAGGCGACGTTCCCGATTCGCGTGTTGAAGCGGCTGGGGGCCGAGACGCTCATCGTCACCAACGTTTCCGGTGGCATGAACCCGCTGTGGCGTGCCGGCGAGCTGGTGCTGATCGACGACCACATCAACCTGCTGGGTGACAACCCGCTGGTCGGGCCTAACGACGACGCGTTCGGGCCGCGGTTCCCGGACATGTCCGAGCCGTACGACCGCGGACTGCAGCGGATCACGATGGCTGCGGCCATGGAGCTCGGAATTCGACTCAACCGCGGCGTCTACGTGGCGTGGACCGGACCCGCGCTCGAAACACGGGCGGAGTATCGAATGCTGCGGGCGATGGGTGCCGACATCGTCGGCATGTCGACGGTGCCCGAAGTGATCGTCGCGCGCCACATGGGGATGCCCGTGCTAGGAGTCAGCATCATCACCGACGAGTGCTTTCCCGATTCCTTGCGGGTCGCCGTGCTATCCGAGATCATCGCGAACGCGACGAAGGCTGAGCCTGATCTGACCCGGCTGATCACTCGTGTCGTCGAACAACTATGAGCTATCCCGAACGACCTGAGAGCCTCCTCGACCTCGAAGAGGCGATGCTGGAGCGATGGCGTACGGAGGATCTCTTCCGTCAGACGCTCGCCGCAAACGAGGACGGCGAGCCTTTCGTCTTCTACGAAGGTCCGCCCACGGCGAACGGCCGCCCAGGCCTTCACCACGTCATCGGTCGGACCATCAAAGACCTCGTCTGCCGTTACCACGCGATGCAAGGGCGGAGCATCACGCGCATCGCGGGTTGGGACACGCACGGCCTCCCGGTAGAGATCGAAGCCGAGAAGAAGCTCGGCATCAGCGGCAAGCCCGAGATCGAAGCGCTCGGCATTGCCGAGTTCAACCAGGTCTGCAAGGACTCGGTCTTCACCTACAAGGAAGAGTGGGAGGAGCTGAGCGAGCGGATCGGATACTGGCTGGAGTACTGGCGTCCCTACGTCACCTTCGAGCCGGAGTACATCGAGTCCGTCTGGTGGATCTTGAAGTCCTTCGCGGAGAAGGACTTGCTCTATCGTGGGCACAAGAGCGTCCCGTACTGTCCCCGGTGCGGCACGACGCTCTCATCGCACGAGGTGGCGCAGGGGTACAAGGATGTCGAAGACCCGTCCCTGACGTTCATCGCGGAGCTCTTGGACGACGATGGCGCACCGGACGGTCGCGTGATCCTCGCCTGGACGACGACCCCGTGGACTGTGCCATCCAATACCGGGCTGGCGGTGCATCCTGAGCTCACGTACGTCGAGGTCGCGCGCGATGATCGTCGCTACATCGTCGCCGAGGCGCGGGCCGAGGCGCTTTTCGGGGAAGGCGCCGAGATCGTCGGTACTTTCAAGGGCGCGGATCTGGTCGGCTCGCGTTACCGCCGCCCGCTGGAAATCGTTCCGATGCCCGACGATCCGCAAAACGGCTGGACCCTCGTCGCCGAGGACTTCGTCAGCGCCCAGGACGGCACGGGAATCGTGCACATGGCGCCGGCGTTCGGGGCGGACGACTACGCGGCGGGGCAGAAACACGGCCTGCCGATGCTCAATCCGATCGACGACGCGGGCCGCTTCCACGACTACGTCGACCTCGTAGCCGGCCGGTTCGTGAAGGACGCGGACCCGGTCTTGGTCGACGCGTTGCGTGATCGTGGTCTGCTCTTCGATATCGGACGGACCACGCACAGCTACCCGCACTGCTGGCGGTGCGACTCGCCGCTGCTGTACATGGCCCGCGATTCATGGTTCATCCGCACGTCCAGCCTGACGGAGGAGTTGCTCGCCAACAACGAGCAGGTCGCCTGGTATCCACCCGAAGTGGGTGAGAACCGCTTCGGCGAGTGGTTGCGTGGCAACGTCGACTGGGCGCTGTCACGAGACCGCTACTGGGGCACACCGCTGCCCGTTTGGGTGTGTGACGGAGACGACAGCCATACGCATTGGATCGGTTCGCTCGCGGAACTGGCGGAGGCGGCCGGCGGGCTGCCGAATGACTTCGATCCGCACCGCCCCTTCATCGATGAGCTGACATGGGGGTGCGCCGACTGCGACGGCACGATGCGCCGCACGCCCGAGGTCATCGACGCTTGGTTCGATTCCGGGGCGATGCCGTTCGCGCAGTGGCACTACCCCTTCGAGAACCAGGACGAGCTCGATCGGCACTTCCCGGCCGACTTCATCAGCGAGGGGCTCGACCAGACGCGGGGGTGGTTCTACTCGCTCATGGCGATCTCGACGCTGCTCGGCCGAGGTCCATGCTATCGCAACGTGATCGTGAACGACCTGATCCTGGACGCCGAAGGGCAGAAGATGTCCAAGTCCAAGGGCAACGTCGTGAACCCGTGGGACGCGATCGCCGAACACGGTGCGGATGCCGTCCGCTGGTACTTCATCACGGCATCCAACCCGTGGGTTCCGAAGCGATACGACTCGGAGAGTGTGAAGGAGGCCGCGAGGAAGTTCTTCGACACGCTCTTCAACACATACAACTTCTTCAGGCTGTACGCGGACGTGGAAGAGTGGTCGCCATCGGACACCGACCCCGCAGAGGCCGACCGCCCACTGCTGGATCGGTGGCTGCTCTCGCGGCTCGACTCGGTGATCCGGGGCGTCAGGCAAGAGCTGGACGGCTATCAGATCACGAGAGCGTATCGCATGCTGGAAGACTTCGTCGTCGAAGATCTCTCGAACTGGTATGTGCGCCGGAGCCGACCGCGCTTCTGGGGGAACAGCGACCCGGACGACATGCGCGCGGCCTTCCGCACGCTGTGGGATGCGTTGCGTCAGGTCTCGCTGCTCGCGGCGCCCGTCGTGCCGTTCATGGCCGATTGGCTACATCGCGCACTGACCGGAAACAGCGTTCATCTCGAGCGGTATCCCCAGCCGTCGGATCTGCTCGACGAGGAACTCGAGGCCGACATGGCCGCTGCCCGGACGCTCGTGTCCCTGGGCCGCGCCGCGCGTCAAGAGGTACAGATTCGTGTACGACAGCCACTGCGTCGGGCGGAGGCGGTACTGCCACAGTCTCGGACGCTCTCAGGGGAGGTGCTCGACGTCGTGCGCGAGGAGCTGAACGTGAAGGAGATCGACTTCCTCACCCATGCCGACGAGCTGGTCACGCTCGTGCCGCGGCCGAACTACCGTGCGCTGGGGCCGCGCTTCGGCAAGAAGACGAACGAGGCGGCGAACGTCCTGCGCGCGTTGTCCCAGGAGGCGCTGGCGGCGTACAGGGACGGCCAGGAGGTCGAGTTCGAGGTCGAGGGTCAGGTGCACACGCTCGAGCCGGACGACCTCGAGATCGTCCAGGAAGCGTTGGGTGACCTGATCGTGAAGAGTGAGGGTGCGACCACGATCGCGCTCGATGTGACGCTCGACGACGAACTCATCGCCGAAGGCCTCGCGCGCGAGCTCGTGAACCGAATTCAGCGGCTCCGTAGGGATGTGGGCCTCGAGATCACCGATCGCATCGACCTGCTGATCGCGGGCTCGGAACGTGTCCGTGAGGTGGCGACCACACACCGCGACTTCATTGGGGGAGAAACGCTCGCCCCGACGATAGCAGTGGAGGAGCACATCACCGACGGCACCTTCGAGCATGTGCGGGACATCGATCTGGACGGCACACCGGCGAAGATCGCGCTCCGGTCGGTCTCCTCCTAGTGGAAGCCTTCTAGGGCCATGGAGGGCACGACACACAAGCTCACCGTCCCTGAGGGGGAGGTGGGTCGCCTCGACTCCTTCATCGCCGAGCAGCTCGCGCTCTCGCGTACCCGTGCGCAGAAGCTACTCGCGTCCGGCATGGTACTGCTGGATGGTCGGGCGGCCAAGAAGTCCGATGCTGTCTCCGCCGGTGCGGTCGTCGAAGTCCAGGTGCCCGAGCCCGAGTCGGTCGAGATCGAGGCGGAAGACCTCCCGCTCGACATCGTCTACGAGGACAACGCGCTGGTAGTGGTGAACAAGGCCGCGGGCATGGTAGTACATCCGGCGCCTGGGCACCGCTCGGGCACGCTGGTGAACGCGCTGATGCATCATATCCGCGATCTATCCGGCGTGGGCGGCCGTCTCCGGCCCGGTATCGTACACAGGCTCGATCGCCACACGTCCGGTCTGCTCGTGGTCGCGAAGAACGACAAGGCGCATCATGTGCTCTCAGATGCCCTCCGCAGTCACGAGATCAAGCGTCTGTATCATGTGGCGGTGTGGGGACATCTGCCCGATGACGAGATGACGATCGATGCCCCCATCGGCCGGGACCGCAAGGACCGAAAGCGGATGGCCGTCATGGAGGACGGCCGCGCCGCGCTCTCGCGTGCCGTCGTAAGCGAGCGCTGGACCCGGGTCGATTTCCTACGCGTGGCGCTCAAGACCGGGCGCACCCACCAGATTCGTGTGCACCTGAAGCACATCGGGCATCCCGTCGTCGGCGATCCCGTTTACGGGGTCGGTTGGGAGCGGGGGATGGGAGGGCCTCAGCGGGCGTGGGCGCAGGAGTTCGCTCGGCGGGTCCCGAGGCAGTTCTTGCACGCCGCGGAATTAGTCTTCGACCACCCGATTTCGGGCGACAGGATGCGTTTCGAGGCTCCTCTGCCGGAGGACCTGGCGCGTGCCGCGGCCTGGGCGCGAGGCGACCCCCAGTAGGGTCGGGATCGACTGTAGGGTCGGGATCGGCCCTTCTTCTCGCAGTATCTCTCCCCGATACTTATCGTCTGTTTTGTGCCCCCCAACCACTGTCTCTCAAGGAGTCTCCGCGCCATCGGTTCATGACGGATCTCGATGCGAAGCTGACGTTCGCCTCCTTCGTGGTTGGCCCCACCAACCGGCTGGCTTCGGCGGCGGCGAAACGCGCGGCGGATTCTCCCGGCACGAGTTACAATCCCCTCTTCGTGTATTCGGCGTCGGGTTTGGGCAAGTCTCACCTCCTCACGGCCATCGCGCATCAAGCCCGCAAGCTCGATGCGGTGGGCGACGTCGAGTACATGGCCCTCGAGAAATACCTCGAGGAACTCATAGCTGCCCTCGAGATGGGTGACAGAGACGGATTCAAGGACCGCCACAACGATCTCGCCATCCTGCTGCTGGACGACGTTCAATTCCTCACCGGGCAACACGCGGCACAGGAGATGTTGCTGCGCACGCTCGACGACCTTTCCGCGGCTGGAAGCCAGATCGTGCTGGCGAGTGACCGCCCACCGGCGGACATCAACGGCTTGGACGCACGTCTGCTGTCGCGCTTCTCTGGCGGGCTGATCGTCGACATCGGTCCTCCCGAATACGAGACGCGGGTCGCGATCATCCGGAGGAAGGTGGAGGAGAGAGGCCAATCCCTGCAGAGGGGAGTCGCCGAGGCGGTCGCCCGCTATCCGTTCAAGAACGTACGTGAGCTCGGGGGAGCCCTGAACAAGGTCCTCGCGACGCAGGAGCTGGAGGAGCGCGAGGTCGTCGCCGAAGAGATCGCGGAGATGATCGGTGAGTTGGAGGACCTCGACGCCGGCACCGTTGAGGATTCTGACGAGTTCGGCTCTTTCTTGGACGATTTACAGGAAACCGTCGCTGCGACCGTCGAGGAGAAGGAGGCGCCGTGGTGGAAAGCGATGCGCGAGGCCGTCGACGCCGCCGAGCGGGAAGGCTTCGAGGTAAAGCGGTTGGTGGCCTACCAAGAAGGAAGCGAGCCTGACGGGTGGCAGGGCATCGTCGATGCGTTCAAGGCCGACGTGCAGCGCCTGCGCGACATCGACGATCAGCTGGACCGCCTCGGCAATCCTTGGCCGGAGGCCGCGGCGGAGCTTCTCAAGAACCCGGAGATGCTCGACGAGGCCGAGGCGCTGTTGAGGACGGTGCGCGAGCGCCAGCGCGCGTTCCCCAGGCTCGGAGAAGGGCCGTCCCTCCAGGACCTGAAGGACTTCCCTCCGATGGCCGTGAAGGCGGCGCAACAGCTCGTCGCAGCCGAGAAGCCCGAGTACAACCCTCTGTACGTCTGGTCCGCCAAGCCCGAACTCGCGCGCACGCTACTCGGCGCGGCCGGTCGCACGCATCAAGAGAGTGCGGGCCCGGAGGTCAGAGCCGCGGTAACCTCCGTCGCCGAATTCGCGGAGGACTTCATCAGGGCGCTGGGCGAAGGGGTGGCGGGTGCGTGGCGGGAGCGCTGGTGGACCGTGGACCTGCTGATGGTGCACGGCATGGAAGCGCTTTCCGAGACCGAGCGGGCGCAGGACGAGTTCTTCCACCTCTACGAGGTGCTCAGTCGGCGCGGTGCTCGCATCATGCTCGTTGGTGACCGCGCTCCTTCGGGCATCGAGAACATCGACGAGCGCCTTCGGTCGCGTTTCGAAGGTGGCCTGGTCCTGGAGGTCGACGCCGGGACAGGTGCCGGCGAGCTGGAGCTGGTCGAGATGGCCGAGAGCACTCCGGGTGAGGGCGCTTCGCCACCCCAACCTGCGGCGATCGCGACGCAAGAGCCCACCAGGGGCGGTGCCTGGTTCCCTTCGGCGGAGAACGTGGTTCTCATGTGGCCGAAAATCGATGACCTCCTGATCGAAGAGCTCGACTGATGGCCATCGAGGGCGCACTCCAGGACGTCAGCCTCGCTGACATCTGCCAACTGCTGGGCATGGGAATGAAGACCGGGTGCCTGAGCGTCACGGACCGGTCGAACTTCGGGTACATCTACTTCAAGAAGGGTCGGGTCATCCACGCTTCTTTACTCAACCGCCCGGATCGCTTGGGTGAACTGCTGGTCCGCAACCACATCATCACGCGGAAGGACCTTTCGGCCGCTATGGAGCAGCAGGCGCTCGAGAAGGGGAGGCGCCTCGGTGAGATCTTGGTGGATCAGGGGAGCATGTCCGAAGAGAAGCTCCACACCTACATCCAGATGCAGATCGAAGAGGCGGTGTACCACCTCTTCACCTGGAACCAGGGCTCGTTCTACTTCGACACCGATCAGGCGCCTGACGAGGAGGGCATGTTCCTGGTCGACGTGCCGCCCGAGGCGCTGCTCATGGAAGGCGCCCGGCGCGTTGATGAGTGGAGTCAAGTGGAGAAGAAGATCCCGTCGTTCGACGTGGTCTTTCAGCTCGACAAGCATCCCGACGAGGCTGAAGAAGACGTCGAACTGACCAGGGATCAGAAGAAAATTCTGCCGTTCGTCGACGGCGTGCGCACGGTCGATGACATCATGAACGAGGCGGGTCTGGTCGAGTTCGAGACCGGCAAGGCGCTGTACGGTCTCATCCAGGCGGGCTTCGTCAGCCGAGCCGGCGAGCGAAGCACGCAAGAGGAGACCGGGGGCGACGAGGCGTTGCAGCGGCACCTCAACCTGGGTATCGCCTTCTACCGCTCGGGCATGTTGGAAGACGCCGCGCGCGAGCTCGAGCTGGCGCTCGAGATCGATCCCAGGCAGGCGCGCGCGACCTTCGTGCTCGGGCTGATGGCGTTCCGGCAGGGAAGGCTCGAGGACGCGCTCCAGTGCTTCGGCTCGATGCCCGAATCGCAGCGCGACAGCTATGCGGTCCAGCGCAACAAGGCTCTCTGTCTCGAGCTTCTTGGGCGTTACGACGAAGCGCTCGAGGCGCTCGACACCGCCTCGCGGGCGAAGCCGGAAGACCACTACGTGCATCTCGCCCGCGGCATTCTGTACCTGAAGGCTCGGGATGCGGCTCGGTCACTCGACTCTCTGCGCCAGTACCGGACCTCATCTAGCGTGAAGAAGCCGTCGGCGGCGTACTATTCCTACACCGTGCTCGCGTCTGCCGTCGCTGGCGACCTGGACTATGCGGTTGCCGTGGGCCGCGAGGGCATGGGACTCTACCCCGAGTCTGGCCCGATCCTAGTGAATACGGGGGTTGTTCTCGAGCGTAGGGGCGAGGTGGAGGCGGCGGAGGCGCTCTACAAGCGCGCGGTTGCCGTGAACCCGCCGCCGCCCCAAGCGCACAAGAACCTCGGTGACCAGGCATACGCGCACGGAGACCACGACGGGGCCCGGATCCAATACGAGAAGGCGGTGAAGTTGTCGCCGCGGCTCGGAGACGATGTCTATCTGCGACTGGGCACGATGGCGTACAAGGACGACGACCGGGACGTCGCACTCCTGCTCTGGCGTCGCGCGTCGGACATCAATCCGCACAACGAGGCAGTGAGCACCAATCTGGAGTTGCTGTCCGGCGAGTGAGTCTTCGCTCACCTCCCACCGCACGGACGGCCTTCGTCGCCGCTCTCTTCCTCCCGCTGTGGGGGGGCGCGCAGGAGGTTCCCGCTTCGCTCGACGGGGAGCGGTACTTGCGGCTCGAGGGTGTGCGTGTGGATGTGTATCACGCGGGGCCGGATTCACTGGTCGCGCGTGAGGTGTTGGAGTTTCTCGACGCACAGAGGTCCTTGCCCGGCCTTCCCGATTCCGTGCCCGACCAGGTTCGCGCAGTCTTGGCGCACACGCCCGACGCCTTCGACGAGCTGACGGGGGGGGTGGTGCCGGAGTGGCGGGCGGGCGTGGCGATCCCGAGTCGACAGATGCTGGTCGTGCCCATGCGGGGGGGATTCAGCGTGCTCAGCATCGAAGGGCGCCGCACACTCAGGCACGAGTGGGCTCACCTCGGACTTTCCTCGGAGCTGGGGGGGCTGCGCGCGCCACGCTGGTTCAACGAAGGGTACGCCCAGTGGGCCTCGGGTGGCTTCGATGTCGCGGAGGTCTGGCGGCTCCGGGTGCTGCTAGCGCTGGGTCGTACGCCGCCGATGGATTCGTTGGAATTGCGATGGCCATCCGGGCGGCCGCAGGCAGAGGTCGCATACCTGCTCTCCGCGAGCGCGATTACGTACCTACTCGCCGGCAGCGGTGAACGGGGACTCGCGGTCTTCATCGAGCGCTGGAAGAGGCTTCGTTCCTTTGAGACGGCGTTCCGCTCGACGTTCGGCGTAACAACCGCCCAGTTCGAGGAGGACTGGAAGAAGCACATCAGGAAACGGTACGGATGGCTGTTCGTGCTCAGTCACTCCATGGTTTTCTGGATGCTTCTGGCACTGGTCTTGCTCGTCATGGTACGCGTGCGCCAAGGCCGCAACCGTGAGCAGCTGGCGCGCCTGCGAGCTGGGGAACTGCCCGACGACCCGGCGTTCTGGACCGACGATCCGGACGAGGGTGGATCCGGGCACCGCCCACCTGGGGTAGAAGCGGAACCATGAGTCAACGAATACTGGTCGTCGACGACGACGCCGATGCGCTCGAGGTCTACAAGACCCGACTGACGCATGCCGGATTCGAGGTCGAAACAGCCGAGAGCGCTGAAAAGGCCCTGTCGCGGGTGAAAGCCTTCGACCCGGCGCTGATCGTGACGGACGTGCGCATGTCCGGCATGAGTGGCCTCGACCTTCTCGAGAAGGTGCGGAGTGCGATGAAGGGCGTCGACGTCGTCGTGATGACCGGCCACGACGACATGGAGACGGCGGTCACGGCGATGAAGTCCGGTGCATTCGACTTCCTGGTCAAGCCGGTCGACCCGAAAGCTCTGCAAGGGCTCGCCGAGCGTTGCTTCCGGGAGCAGGAACTCGCGGTCGAAGCCGCGGACGACGACGTCGCTCCCGAGACCGAAGCCCCCCTGCCACGCGGCCAGCTCATCGGGCGGGACGCGCGCATGGTCGAGATCTACAAGACGATCGGGGTGCTGGCCCGAAACCGGGCCACCGTGCTCATCCTCGGTGAGACCGGCACCGGGAAGGAAGTGATCGCTCGGGCGATCCACGAGCACTCGGTGCACGCCGAGCAGCCGTTCATCGCCGTGAACTGCACCGCGTTGACCGAGACGCTGCTCGAGACCGAGCTGTTCGGTCACGTAAAGGGTGCGTTTACCGGAGCGGTGGGAACCAGAAAGGGATACTTCGAGCTCGCGGGCGAGGGCACGATCTTCCTCGACGAGATCGGGGACACCAGCTCCGAGTTCCAGACGAAGCTGCTGCGCGTGTTGCAGGAGCGACGCTTCTACCCGGTGGGTGGGGAGCAGCCGCGCACGACCGAGGCGCGGGTGATCGCGGCGACGCACAGGCCGCTCGAAGAGCTGATCGAGCAAGGGCGCTTTCGCAAGGACCTCTATTTCCGACTCAAGGTCATCGAAATCGCGGTGCCTCCGCTCCGGGAGCGTCCCGGAGATATAGCGCTCGTGGCGAATGCGTTGCTCAGCCGCATCCGTGAGGAGACGCATCGGGACGTCCGGCGTATTTCCGACGAGGCGATCGAGCGGCTTCAGTCGTACGATTGGCCCGGCAACGTTCGGGAGCTCGAGAACGCTCTCATGAGAGCAGCAATCGTCGCGCGGGGGACGGTCATCGGGTCGGACCATCTCGCGCTGGGGCAGGAGGTGCGACATGCGGACGGAGACCTGTCTCTGGACCGTGCGATCCAGCGTCACGTGAAGCGTGTGGTGGACCTGGTCGACGGTGACGAGACGTCAGCCGCGAAACGACTCGGGATCAGCAAGAAGGCACTCAAGGAGCACCTAGAAGGGTGATCGGAAAGGGGGGAGGGCGAGCGATTGACCCGATTGGCTCGCTCGGGTAGCGTTACCGCCATGGCGAGCAAGAGGAAGAAGGCAACCGCGCGGCCCGCGGCCCTGAAGTTCACGAAGGTGAACGCGATGCTGGGCGGCACCGGAATCGCGTGCTTGGCACTCGGCTATACGCTGCTCGCCCAGGGATCGATCACTGCGGCGCCGCTGCTGCTGGTGCTCGCGTACGTGGTCCTGCTGCCGCTGGCGATCATCAAGTAGGTCGTGCTCGCGCAGGTGCGCAGCCGCGCTTTGCCGTGGACGGCGAGCATCACATTTCCAGCTCGAAGTCACCCCCGGCCAACGTGGACCCGTTTGCCACCACTTCCACTCGATGTCGGCCTCCGTAGTAGCGGCGTGTCGAGATCGGCCTGATGGCGTGAAGACCTTGGGGCTCGTGGTCCCGTTCGGGGGCGGGGTGGTGAGCAGCGCTCCGCCGATTTGAGCCGCACGAGCCTGAGCTCGAGGTCGAAGGCTTCACCCACTAGCGGCCGTAGATGTCGGTTTCCGGAAACGTCAACGAGAAGCCGTACCAGCGGGTGAACATCTGGAGCGGTCGCTCGATCCGCGCACGTTCACCTGATGCGTCGTGGAAGACGCCGCCCTCGATGTAGGAGCCATCCGAGAACCGGAGTACGTTCTCTTCCCAGCTTATGCCGTCCGTGTCGATGTACGCCGCAGCGAGCGCGTAGGCTGACGGGTCCAGGTAAACCACGACCTGGCGTCCGGCAAAGTCGTCGAGTACCGCGTTCTCGCTCGCCGTAATGCGCTCGTACGGGTAGTAGCGGGCCTCTTCGCCGGTCCAGATCCCCATGCCGAGATCCATGGTCGGCAGACGGTCGTCTTCTTCTTTCACCGTCGAACGGAACATCTGATTCAGACGCCCGCCGATACGGCCGAGCAAGCCACCGAGCGTCATCGCCTCATTGCGTCGAAGCGCCTGATCCGAGAGCGCCACGAGCGCGTCAGGGTCCTGTCCGAGTACCTGTGCGACGGTTGTTTGTCGCAAGTTGGACACTTCGAGCGCGGAGCCGACCTTCGGTCCGTACACCGCTTCACCGGTCATGTGATCCCAGTAGGTGCCGCTCTCCTCGTCCCTCATGAGAAACAGGCCGTCGTACAGGCCATGCTCGGCGAACCAGTGGACTTCGCCGTCGACGCGTGGAGCCATCCTGACCCCTGAGTTACAGATCACTCAGAAGGTTACCATCCACGGCTCACCCTCCATCTCTCCCTGCGCCACGTGGTGGTACGACATCTGGCTGGACACCAGCACCAGCGTCTTTCCCTGCACGTCGAACGTCAACACGGTCGTTTCGTCCGTGAGGTCGCCGGCCCGCCGCGCGCCCCTCAGCGACTGCCACTCGGGGTCGCGGAGCGGAGTGAAGTTGGGGTGCGTCCAGAAGATCGCTCGGTCCGTGTCGAATCCGTCCTTCACCGGCATGTTTGGATCGGCCTCCAGCCGGCCGGAAAATTGGGCTGAGAGCGGTGCCGAGAGCGAGGCGACCAGCACCGCGATCAGAATGGCTGTACCGATCGGCATGGCTGTACCGATCGGCGTGGGCGAGACGTCTCGAGAGAACGAGGGCATGTACCCTCCGCGGGAGGAGTCGTAGTGCTACGTGCGAATATGGCGATTGAGCCAGCCCCCGGACATATCGAGACTGATGATCCGGCCAGAGGCAGCACGATGAGTCAACGCCCGATTCGTCTGATCAACAAACATGCGGGAGGCTCGGCTGGTTCCTGGGCGCTTGCGCCATTCGACGCGCGGGTCGCATTCTTGCTCTCAGCCATGGTCATCCACTCGGCCACGAACCAAGAATCATGGTACGTAGGTCCCTGCTCGTCGTCGCCTTTCTCGGTGTATTGACCTGCCCAGTCGTGGGTCAGGATGCCCAGAGCGTGCACCGAGAAGCGTGCGACGGCGGAGAACTTCTAAGCTGCAACGTGCTCGGGCTCATGTACGAGACGGGAGCGGGCGGAATCCGGGATCTGGCCCGCGCAGTCAGCCTTTACCAGCGGGCCTGCGACCGCGGGGTGATCGCGGGTTGCACCCGCCTCGAGCTCATGCGCCGGAGTGGCGCAGACGTCGCACTCACCGACGGATTCCTCAGGTTCGGCCGGGTCGCGGATGCGGAGACCGGGGAGCCGATCAGTGAGGCCATCGTGGACCTTCCCGAACTCGGGCTTCGGGCGATCTCCGACGAGACCGGTCGGGTCGAGCTCGGACGCCTCCCGGCGGGTCAGCACCGCATAGTCGCCCAGCGGGCCGCTTATGAGAAGCTCGCGGGCGAGCTGCCGGTTCCCTGGAATACCGAGTTTCTGATTCTCCTCGAACCGACGGCTCTCGCCGACCCGCTGGCTCTAGGGCGGGTTTTCGGTCGGGTCACGGAGGCGGGCAGAATCGATGGGCTTTCGGACGTGGACATCACGGTACTGAGCCCCACGCCAGTCCGTACTCTCAGCGACCCACAGGGTCGATTCACGTTGACCGGCTTGGAGCCAGGATCGGTGGAGGTCCGGTTCACGCGGTTAGGCTACGCCCCGCGCACGACGAGGCTGACGGTCCCGCCCGGGAGAACGGTGGAGGTCTACCTCTCGATGTCCGCACAGCCGATCGAGCTCGAGCCGATCGAAGTGGTGGTCGGCTCCGGTTATCTCGAGCGGAACGGATTCTACCGCAGAGCCCGAAGTGGCTGGGGTAGCCGGTTCACGCGGCAGGACGTCGACGTGATCAACCCCGGGTTCGTCTCCGACCTCCTTTGGCGTGCCCCCGGCGTGACTGTGCAGCGTGGGCCGCGTGGCGTCCAGGCCGTGAGCAGGCGGCGGCGGCCTGTTTCCACCGACGACGGACGCTCGTGCCGTCTGCGACCGTACTTGGACGGTATGCCGATGTTCGACTGGGACTTCGACCTGGTCCCCCCGGAGGACCTCGAGGGGGTGGAGGTATACCAAGGGATGGCGGCGCCTATCGAGTACCGTAATCTACTCGACCCGGATGGGAGTCATCCGTGTGGCGTCCTCCTCATCTGGACTCGAAGAGGCAACTAGTCGAGGGAGCCACGGCGACCGTCAGGCCATCACGGCCGTGATCGCGTCCAGCGCGTACTCGACGTCTGCGAGCGTGTTGTAGACATGCGGTGAGAGCCGAATTCCCTCGAACTCTCCTCCCCTGCCCGCCGCGGCGACCTTGTGCTCTTCGTAGAGCGCCTGGTACGCGGCCCCCGAATCCACCCCGGGCACCCGGAACACCATCACGCCCGAGCTCATCTCATCGCGCATCGGTGTGTGGAACTCCACGGTCGGGATGCGCTCTCTCAAACCTGCCTTGAGGGCGCCCGTGATCTCGAGGATACGCGCCTCGATCGCCTCGGCTCCTATCCTCTCATGGAACTCGATCGTCGTCGCGATCGCCGCCACACAGCCGTCGTCGCGCTGCCCGAGCGACTCGTACTTCCGAGCCCCGCCCTCGAGCGCCCGCGACCATCCGACTCCCACGTCGGCGGCCCGGAGGCGCTCGATGGCATCGGCCCGGACGTACAGGACCCCCGCCTCCTTGGGTCCCATGAGCCACTTGTGGGTGCTCGCAGTATAGAAGTCACACCCGATTTCGTGCACGTCGATCTTGAGGGCGCCGCACGACTGGGCGCCGTCGACGAGCGTGAGGACCCCCTGGGACCGAGCGATCGCACACAGCTCGGCGGCGGGTACGCGAACGCCCGTCGCGTTGGACACGTGGCTGAACGCGAGCACTTTGGTGCGGCCGGTAAGCGCGCTTCGGAACGCGTCGATCAGCACTCCCGGGGAGTCGGGTAGGGGAGGCGTGGATATGCGACGGACCTCGAAGCCGTCCCGCGCGGCCCGCTCATCCCACGACGTGGAGTTCGTAGGATGGTTCTGATCCCACAGAAGCACTTCGTCACCGGGGCTGAGGTCGACGCCGGAAGCCACCGTGTTGTTGCCTTCCGACGTATTCCTCGTCAGCGCGATCTCGTCGGGATCGGCCCCGATATGGCGGGCTACCGCCTCTCGGCTCGCCTCCCGCAGCGCTCCGAACTTGGCTCGGTTCTGGAAGGAGGCGTCAGCGTCGACGTCGCGCGTCCAAGCGAAGACCGCTTCCTGCACGACAAAGGGTGACGGACACAGGTTGGCCGCGTTCATCAGCACGAGGCCAGGCGCCAGCGGAAAGCTCTCCTTGACCATGCCCCAGTACGCTTCGTCGAGCGCAGTTCCCGCGTTGCGTGGCGGAAGAGATGGTCGCAAAGCCGCCGGTAACCTGGAAGGTGTGGAGGCGAGTAGCGCGCCTGCGCCGAGCGCATGACGGAGAAAGCTGCGGCGATTGGGATGCGTCATGGTGACTCTCTCCTGCTCTCTTGGATCGCTGACGCAGTATGGGGACAGGTGGTCCGACCGACCAGGGGGAGCCGAAAGGCGTTCTACCGCCGAGCCTTTCCCGACACGGTCTCGATCAACAGGACGCCGTTCTCACCCAGGGCTCCATAGACGAGGCGGCCCTCCATTCGCGTGACGTACCGGATCGACGCCACGAACTCTGGATTGAGTTGCGCCACCTCCTCTCCGGTCGCTTGGAGACCGTCGATAAGCATGTAGGCGCAACCCGAACCTTCGGCCAGCGAGCTGGTCTCCCGGGTGCTCAGCACACACAGCGTTTGTCCGGTCCCGGTCATGTCGTGCACACGGACGCCAGGAAAGCGGGCACGGATCATGTCGGTGATGTAGCCGTACTTCCGCTTGTACTCCTCCAGAAGGTCGCCACCGATGAAGTCGTACCGCGTCCCGAAGGAGCGATACTCCAGTATGGTGTTCCCCAATACCGCAACCTGGATGCCTTCGATCTGAATCGGAGCGACATCGAGCTTCACCGCGAGGACTTCGTCCGGGAAGAAGTCGATGTACTGCTCCAGAGTAAGGTAGCCCAGCGCATACACACCGAGTTCGTGCGGTCCAAGGGGCACGTTCGGGATCTCGAAGTATCCGAGCTCGTCGGTGCGCGTGACTTTCCAGAGATCGTGGAGTGCCACTAGGACGCCCGAGAGCGGACGCCCGTCGAATGTGGAGAGCACCTCCCCGCGCACCGTGATCGAGTCGACCGACTCGCCCGTATCCTCCTGGGCGTGGAGTGGGGCCGCGGCCGCCCAGAGGGCCGTCACGCTTACGCAGATGAGCAGATCAGGGACACGCATCGGCTAACCATACGGTCCCGACCCCCGTTCCGTACATACCGATCGTCGCGCGACCGTCTCGTCTCCCCCTCAGCGGCGCCGCCCAGGAGCGACAGGACGCTGAAGCTGCTCACCGCAATGGCGCCGCTCACCGCGACTTCCACGAGCCGCAATGAGGCGGCGAGCCGGGCGAGGCTCCGATGCACGGACATGACCGCAGGTTTCAAGGGGCGCCGGGGTGGACGGGGTTGTTCCATGCCATACGGCTTATTACGTTAGGCCATACGCTGACATGGAGTACGGAATGACCGCGACCCCAAGACTTGCACACGTAGAGCGCTGCAGGGAGAGTCTCACCGACGTTGGCACGCCCCGGGAGCACTTCTATGTCGCGCTCCTAGGGTTGAGCACCTACGAAACGAGTGAGCTCCACGGCAGGGTTGAACTGGGCCTCTCGTACGAGGCGCTCGAGAAGCTTCGCCGCGTCCTAGACCTGCCCATGTCTCGTTTCGCCGCGCTGATTCGCATCGCTCCGCGTACCCTCGCGCGACGAAAGGACGCCAAGAGGCTGCGGCCGGACGAATCGGACCGCTTGCTTCGGCTCGCGAGGATCGTGGGACTGGCCCTTCAGCTCTTTGAGGGAGGCCTCACCGAGGCGCGGTCTTGGCTCCTTGCGCCTCATCCCGCGTTGGGCAATAAGGTGCCCGTCGAATTCGCAATGACCGGTGTCGGAGCGCGCGAGGTGGAGGCGTTGATCGGCAGGCTGGAGCACGGAATCCCGCTCTAGTGCTCACCGGTTGGCGCCTCGTCAAGCGCCGCTACGCGGATCGTGCGTTCGACGGAGAAGGGGCCCGGCTGCATGGTGGTCGGTGGAACAGCGCGGGGCGCCCGGTCGTCTACGTCTCAGAGTCCCGGGCCTTGGCCACCCTAGAGATCCTAGCCGGCCTGCGAAGTCCCGCGGTGATCCCCGCCTACGTCCTCATCAAGTTGGAGTTCGAAGAAGGCGTGGTGACCGAAGTCGAGGAGCGGAGGCTCGCCGCCGAATGGATGGCGAGTCCGCCGGGACACGCCACGCAGAGCGTCGGGGATCGGTGGTTCGACGCCATGACGTCAGCCGTGCTCAAAGTCCCGAGCGCTCTGGTCCCAGGAGAGTTCAACTTCCTGATCAACCCGCTTCACCCGGACTTCCGAACGCTGAAGATCGGAAGCCCCGAGCAGCTCTACCTTGATCCACGAATCCTACCTCACTGAGCCACCATCTAACCAATAAGGAGCGGAAACACCTGCCCGACGTGGACGTAGCTGAGGCCGGTGGTTGGAAGGCGTTGGGGACCCCTGAAAACTGCCTACCAGCAGGGCGACCCCGAGACTATGTTACGAGTCGTGCTGGAGCCCGCGAAGTTGAGAGAAGTGCAGTAATTCGGGCTTCAACTCACACACTTTGTCACACATCCCGTTCGGGGCGATGGATCGGCGCAGCCAGAAACCCGCGCCAACGTTGGAAGAAGTACTTCAGGGCGCTTAGCTCAGCTTGGTTAGAGCACCTGCCTTACAAGCAGGGGGTCGCTGGTTCGAGTCCAGCAGCGCCCATTGATGTAACACTGAGCCCCGCTTGAGGTTACGACCTTGTGCGGGGTGTTCGCTTTCTGAAAAATGGGCGACTCCCGCTGTTCAACTCCCGCTGTTCGCGACCCTACGTCGGTCCGACAGGGCTTCCCGTAGCGCCTCTTCGTTTGGTTGCTGATAGCAGATCAGGATCGTTTGTGGGCTCTTCCAGCCACCAAGCTGGCATAGGACCTTCAGGGGCTTGTGCATGAGGTCTGTGGCAAACTTCCGTCGCAGCGAGTGCCATCCACGACCACGCTTTCGCTCCAGCCCCGCGAGTTCCTCTGCCTCCTTCCACGAGTCTCTCATTACGTAGCGAGAGACCGGGCTGCTTGGAGTCCTCGGCGCTGGGAGAATCGGAGCATCACCGATCCCCGGATTCCGGCGTCGAGCTTCCTCTAGAGCCGTTCTGGCGTCCATCGTCATTGGAGTGACGTGCTCGTAGCCGGTCTTCTCATGCTCTGCCCGCCAGCGAATGTTGCCACTGTCCAGGTCGATGTCCGACCATCGGAGCTGACGGATCGCACCGATGCGGTGACCAGTCTCGTGTGCGAGGATCAGCGCCACCCGGAAACGCCAACCAACCTGGTCGGCCACGCGTAGCAATGCCCCGTACTCGTCGTCCGTGAGCACAACTCGCAGTGGGTTCTTCTCCTTCGGCGGTCTGAATCCCTTCAGAGGATTCCGCTCCAGGAGTACGCCGCCCCGACCGTCACCCGCAGTTGTCGCCCAGTTCAGCACTGCGAAGAGGAATCGAAGATCCCTCTCGGTCGTGCGAGCACCCGCCGGCTCTCCGCTTGGTCCGACCCGACCCGACGTTCGCTCCCTCACGAATCGCGCGGCGTCCCGGTAGGACAGCGTCAATGGATCGCGATCCGCCCGGAAGAACCTCTTGAACATCTCTATGGCGACGGCATCGTGCTGCCGCGTTCGGCGGCTCTTAGTGGGCGTCACCTCCTCACCGTAGATGTCAAACAGCTCGCCCAGCGTGAGCGGCTCGGGTTCGGGCTCCGGCTCCGGTGCCGACTCCGCATCGGGCTCGACGTAGCTCACTGCGAACTCGTCTGCCTGTCGCTTGGCCGCACCCCAGTCGTCGTGCTTCAACGACCGGGTGACCCGGCGCCCGTCTTCTCGCCACTCCATCTGGATCTTGCCGGTCTTCAGCGTGCGGAAGATCCTCACGCGATTCCGGCCTCGTTCGCCAGCCGAGTAACTCGACTGGTCCTTCTTCGTGCGTGCCATCATCCGACTCCTTGTTCGATGATGGACTGCACGATCTGCGCATTAGAAGTATCGCTGATTCGGTTGTGCTGCGGCACCGACGATCCTCTTGAAGTTGCCCTGGTGGGGAGGTCTCTTCGCGCGATGCGCGGAGCTCCGGGACGCCCGGCGTTTGGGATCTTACCCTCGCGGACGAGGCGTCCGATGTGATCTGAGGAATAACCGCTCTCCTCGGCAGCTTCCGGGAGCGTGAGGAGCGCGTCACCCTCTTGGCGGAGGACTTCCTCTAGGTGGTCAGCGCACCGGTCCACTGCCTTTGCTTGCGCGTCGGCTCCGAACTGCCGCAACCCTTCAGCCTGGTCGCGCCACTCGGCGGGGAGGTCAGCGGGAAACATCAGACTCGCCGTGTGTGGCCTCTGCTGATGCCTCGGGCCGTTCATCAGCGGACGTCTCGACCGGGTCTTCCCAGTCGTTCACCGATATCCAAGCATCGGTTTCGTCCCACTCCTGCGAAGCTCCGCGACCGCGCTGACTATAGGCGGCCCTCAGTTCCGCAAGCGGGGGCAGCTTGTATGTGGTGGACCGGATCCCCTGTTTGTGGAGAGATGTCGTGACCCGGCAGCGACCCATGGCCTTCCCCTGGAGGCGATCTCGGACGAACCCGGCGAAGGCTTCCACGTTCATGGAGTAATCGCGCGAAGAGAGAGACTCCCGGTAGCTGGCGTACAGGACCGCGACCGCTACACTGCATCGCCCCGCTCCATCGACCGAGCCCTCAATCTCTCCCGTGGCGAGCAGGTTGTGGAGCCAAAGCTCCTCTCCTGCCAGCGACTCGGCCGCTTGTTGCTCAAGTGCCGGAGTGGTGGGTGGGTGCTTGAGTCGTTCGAGGTTGATCTCTCGCTCTAGGAGCGTGTAGAGGAGGTTGCCAGCCCCGCCGGCATCGAGCTGCGACATCATCGCGTCGAAGTAGTCA
>JADFSR010000012.1 GCA_022560615.1 Gemmatimonadota bacterium | reverse complement strand
TGAGCGCGAACCACAAGCCGCGCATGTACGTATTGCCCCTGGTTGAGGAAACCGACAGCCTGGGGGTAACGTTCGTTGACCTCACGATCGGGTAGGGCGTAGCGGCGGCGGCCTGTAGGGTAAGCGTCCGGTCATCCCATGGGGGTAGGAGTAGGATGGAGGGAACAGCCCCACAGGGGGTTGCTGCCCTGTCTCAGGTAGGGATGTGAGGGTGTGCTGTGGTGATGGCCGTCGGGTGGCGGGGCCGGCTCAGTTTCAGGGAGGCGCGCGCGATGGCTGCCATCGGTCGGGCAGGAGTTCGTCGAGCCGGTCGTGGCCGCAGCCGGCGGCAAGTTCACGGAGCACGTGCGTGAGGTACGGCAGCGGCCCGACGCCGTACTGAGCGCAGGAGCGCATGAGGCTGTAGATCGTGGCGGCTCGGCGTGCGGCGTCATGGGAGCCAGCGAACAAGTATGCGTTCCGACCGAGGGCGATGTCGCGTAGCTGGCGCTCGCACAGGTTGTTGTCGAGGCTCAGGCGTCCGTCATCGATGAAGCGCGTGAGCGCGGTCCACTGGTTGAGGATGTAACCGCAAGCCCTGGCCAGCTCGCTGCTCGGGGGCTCGGAGGCCGCCGTGATGAGTACCCAGCGCTGGAGCTTGTCGAGGGTGGGCTGATCACGCTCCAGACGCAGAGCGGCCCGTTCTTCGTGGGAGAGTTCCAACAAGTCCGCGAGTCGCTCGACGCGGTACATGCGTGCGATCAGCTTAAGCGGATAGGCGACGCGGCAGTCGGTGTCCTGGAGCGCGACGAACTTTCGGCGTGAATGAGCCCAGCAGCCGACCTCGACGGCCTGTGCGACCTGACCGTTGTAGAGCCGGTCGAAGACGCTGGCGGCGTCGGCCTGGATATAGCCGCTGCGGCCCGCCAGAAACGCCCACGGCCCACTCTCGCCTTCACCCGTCGGCGTGTAGCGGAACACGACGTCGTTGTCGTCGCCGACGTAGCACCAGATCGTGCCACGCTGGACATGCTCCGGGCTCTCGGGATCGAGCACCCTGAGCCCGGTCGCGTCAGTGTGCACGACGTACGCGTCAGTGAGGATCCGCGCCGCGATGCGGTCCACGAGCGGCTCGACCCGCTTCCCGACCTCAGCGATCCAGTCGGCGAGCGTCGAGACCGGGATCGTGGCGCCGCTGCGGTCATAGATGCGGTGCAGCCGGTGCAGCGGCATGTGGTCGACGTACTTGCTCACGACCACATGGGCGAGCAACGAGACGTCCGCCACGCCGCGCTCGATCAGCTTCGTGGGAGCCGGCGCGGTCGTGACGCCCCGCTTGCAGGTCCCACACGCCCACTTCTCTCGATGATACTCGTGCTCGACGAAGTGGCCAGGCACGTACTCGAGCAGGCGGCTCACGTCCTCGCCGATCTTGCGCTTCTCCTTGCCGCAGCGCTCACACGTGCGCGCCTCGGGCGCCACCCGGACGGTGTGTACTTCACGCTGCACGTCTCGCGTGCGCCAGCCTCGGCTCGGCTTGCGCGGCTCGGAGCCACGCGCCTTCTCGGCCTGCTCGAGTTCGCGCCCAAGCTCAGCGTCTTCCTTCGCTTCCGCCTCCGGGTCCAGCGCCTCGGACTCGGGCCCGAGTTGCTCGATCAACTCCTCGAAGAGCAGCGCCAGTTGCTCCGGGTCCAACCGTTCCGAGCGCCGGCCCGCGCGCCGCAGCCGCGCCACCAGCAGCTCGAGCTCGCGGCTCGTCTTGAGCACCGCCGCCAGCGCACTGAGCAAGAACTCGAACGCTTCGTCCGCACGGCCCTCGGCCCGCATCGCCCTCGCCGTCTGCCGCGCCTCGGCCAGGGCTGGTGGCCCGGCGGCGCTTCCGCTTGCGACGTCGTACCGTGAGGGGTTGTGGTCGGCCATAGCTGGCAGTATAGTACAATGCCAGCTATGGCGCAAGCCCCCTTCACTCAAACGCCAGGACCGGACCGATGCCCGCGACGCGCAAACTCGAACGTGAACTCGCCCGCCTACGTGCCCGTCTCGAGCGCCGCTCTCAGCAGCTCGCAGACGTCGGGTTCATGCTCAAGGGAAGTCTCGTGCACCGCTTCAAGCGGTGCAGCTCACCGGGCTGCCACTGCCACGCCGAGCCGCCACGCTTGCACGGCCCCTACTGGCAGTGGAGCGCCAAGGTCAAGGGCAAGACCGTGACGCGCGTGCTCAGCGAGGATCAGCTGGGTCGGTACCGCGAGTGGATGGACAACGCCCAACGCTTCGAGGAGGTCGTCCAGAATCTGTTCGAGCTCTCAGCCGAGGCCGACGCCATTGTGAGAAGCCTCGAGCGTCAGGCGCCCGAACGCGAACCCCGCGAAGACGGCGCGTCCAGGCCACCCGCGCGCGCACGGTCCTGAGTGGATGGCAGCGCCACCGGCTCCGCGCTACGTCCCGGTAGCCGGTACCAGCGCGGGCGACGCCGCGCACCCCTGAGATCGAGACCCTCAAGCATCAGCCCCAGCTCGCCCGCGTCCACCTCCACGTGACGACGCCCTGCCTCAGGCTTCGTCGGTAGCTCGAACGTGCCACGTTCCAGACGCTTGTACAGCAGCACGTAGCCCGTGCGGTCCCACACCAACAGCTTCACGCGGTTGCGTCGTCGGTTGATAAACACGAACACGTGCCCGCTCAGTGGGTCCGCGCCTATCACGCTCCGCGTCGTCGCCGCTAGGCCGTCGAAGCCGCGACGCAGGTCCACCGGCTCCGACGCCACGTAGATGCGCACCGCCGAGGGCAGCAACAGCATCACGCACCCACCGCCAGCACGCTGAGCACCCGCTCCAGGTCCTCTGCTGCGAAGCCCGGCGGTACCCGCACGCTGCACCCCTCGTCCAGCACGATCTCGAGCCGCGCATCGCTCAGCCGTCCGCCATCTTCGCGCCCCACCACCCGCACTGGATGCATGCGCACGGGCTCCGGCGGCCGCTCAAGCCGCTCGGCCCACCGCCCCAGACGGCGGGGCTCGAACCCGTAACGACGAGCGAACTCTCCTAGACCCTCCCCGCTTCCTCGCCACGCCTCGACCACCACCCGGGCGTCCGCCTCACGCCAGTACCGCCGTGCCGCCACTCGCTTCACCGATCCGTCCTTCGATCCCGACATCTCCGCCTCCTTCCAGCCTTGCATGCCACTCCGGACCGGGGGAGGATCGCCCTGTCTCTCTATCCGCGAAACATGGGTTCACCGGACGCTTACGTTGCTGGACCGGCTCGGCTCGAAGGAAGTAGGGATCGTCATCGTAGATTCCTCTCCCAAGTTCCTGCGCTTGGCTTTGGAGAAGTTTCGGGACGAGCCGTACACGCGACTGGGCCAAGGCCCGGCACGTCTACCGACTGCGCCGGCCTACCACCACGCCATTCTATCCGGTGGTCCAGCACCACCTCGAGACGTTCCTCGCCCAGGCCGCCGAGGGCCTCGATGTTGGTCGGCATTGCATGGTAGTTGAAGTAGCCTCCCACCACGCGCTGCAACCAGAGACCCTGCTTCTTGATGGAGAGGTGGCGACGACGCGTGAGCTCGTCTCGGACCCATCGCAATTTGGCCGCCATCCGCTTCCGCGACGTGTGACGGACGAGGAGATAGTCTCCCGCCCGCGTCGTGCCACAGATGTGGGTGAGGCCCATAAAGTCGAAGGTCTCCGGTTTGCCCACGCCACACCGTGATAGCGGTGACGGTGAATGCGTGGCGGGTGAATGAGCAGAGCGAGCCGCTCGAGGAACTCGAGTCTAGCGCCGGCGCCGTCACACTCAGACGCCGCTCTATCCGCTGGTCCAGCACCACCTCGAGACTTGCCTCACAGAGGCCCGTGCTGGGCTCGAACGACTCTTGCGTTACTGTGCCCGTCCTCCCTCTTCGCCCTAGAACGGCCCCGAGGCTACCGGGACGGTGCGTCTGGAGGCGAGCACATCATCTATCGTCTTGCCCATCCCGCACCGGATGGTAGCACGGCTCTCTCGCTCACTCCTCGCTAGACGGGCCCACAGTTTGGTGCGGTGGGCCGAAGGGGCGGTCCTGATCGAAAGCTGACTCGTGTACGCCGCGAAGTGGGGTGCATCCCGGACGGTGAGTAGAGTCCGGTGGCGGGAACATGGCTCGCAGGCCTAATGTGGTCCCGGTCGTTCGCACGCACCTGACCCAGGGCTATGCGTGCCTCTGGAAGCCGGTAATCGATTTCCGGGGCCTTGATAGCAAGCTTCTCGGCTTTGGCCAGGCGCTCGGGGCTCAGGTCGCTGCCCGAGTAGTAGAGGTAGCCGTACGTCAAGGATATGCCGGCCAACGCGGGCGCATAAAGGGAGTCCAGGTCGAGGACACGCTCGAAGCATTCCTCGGCTCTGAACAGCCTGGCTTCCGAGTAGTCTGCAGTAACAGGGGCGGACTCGAGGAAGGTCCAGCCCTGGTAAAAAGCACTCCAGGCTTCCGCGTTTTCGGTGTATTGGGAGCGGATGTGGGGTTGCTCCCCCACGCGATTACGATGTCCTCCGGATTTTGGTAAGGAGGAGGATCGAGCAGCGTCCCCCGGATGTAGCTGAACAACGACGCATTCACCGCCACGGTCGTCGCGATGACGGCGATCACCGTGATCGTAAAACTCGGCGACGCGCGCAGTCCTCGCGTGATCGCCCGGACCTCGAGTCCCATCCCCGCCCAGAAACCCATCGTTCCCCTCCAAATCGACGCTCCCCACAGGAGGAACGCACTTCCGATCATGTCGCCCGCGGTGGTAGTCAGGAACCCGGCAGGTCTTCCCAATTTGGTCCTCTTGACAACTATCCTTGCGAGGACCATTCTGCCACCGGTATGAAACGCAAGACGCTGCTAGACGAGATTCAGCAGACGAAGGGCTTCCCGTCGGTGGAGGCCGAGGTGTTCCTGAACCTCTTGCGGACCGCCGAGGCTTTGTCCGCGGGGCCGAACGGCCTCCTTCGCGATTCGGGGCTCTCGCACTCGCAGTACAACGTGTTGCGCATTCTGCGTGGGGCCGGAGACTCGGGCTTGTGCTGCCGGGAAATTGTGGACCGCATGGTGACTCGGGACTCGGACATGACCCGGCTGCTCGACGGACTCGAGGGGAAGGGGCTGGTCCATCGCAACCGCTCAGAGAGCGATCGGCGCGTGATCATCTCCCAGATCTCGCCATCCGGTCTTGAACTCCTGGCGGCGTTGGACGCGCCGATGCAGGCGGTTCATACCGCTCAGTTCCAGCACCTCTCCGAACCCAAGCTGAAACGCCTGTTGCGCTTGCTGGAAGAAGCGCGTCAGGGCCCGGCTCGGGATTCAGTAATGAACCAGGTAGGAGAAAACGACCGATGAGTATGCCGATCGTCGCAGCAAACAGCCCCAAGAGTGTCGAGCTCGAGAGTGGAAAGGAATACCACTTCTGCCGGTGTGGTCGGTCGAAGGGACAGCCGTTCTGTGACGGCTCGCACGTCACTACCGATACTACACCGCTCCAGTTCACGGCCGAGGCCGATGGCACTTTCAACCTCTGCCGATGCAAGCAGACGGGCAACGCTCCCTATTGTGATGGCACGCACGCTCGAGTAACCGCGGACCAGGTTGGACAGGAGCTCTCACTCGAGCGCGCCGCGGCCGACGCGGCCCCCGAACCCAAGGCGACGGCTGAAGAGCCGACCGTGGAGTTGATTCACGAGCTCGCCCGCGACGGACTGTCGAAGATGGGTCACCACGGTCCCATGGGAGCGATGGGCGTGCCGCGGAAGGACCTGCCCCACTGGGATCAGATCCAGATCATCGTCGCTCAACTGGCGAGCAAGCCCCTCCTCGACCACGTCGAGGTCGCCACCGAGCTCGTCATCGGCCCCGAGGCCGACAAGCCGCTGAAGCTCGACATCCCGCTGTTCGTCTCGGACATGAGTTTCGGGGCGTTGTCCGAAGAAGCGAAGATCGCGCTGAGCCGAGGCGCCGAGCTGGCCGGCACTGGCATCTGTTCGGGAGAGGGCGGCATGCTGCCCGAGGAACAACAGTCGAACTCGCGCTACTTCTACGAGCTCGCGTCGGCCAAGTTCGGCTACGACGAAGCTCTGCTCGAACGCGTGCAGGCTTTCCACTTCAAGGGCGGTCAGGGGGCCAAGACCGGGACCGGTGGTCACCTGCCCGCCGCCAAGAACGTCGGCAAGATCTCCGAGGTTCGAGGACTCGAACCCGGTACACCGGCGATCTCTCCCGCGACCTTTACCGACCTCCACTCGGTCGACGACTTCAAGCGTTTCGGCGACCATGTCCGCGAGATCACCGGCGGCATCCCCATCGGCTACAAGCTGAGCGCGAACCACATCGAACAGGACATCGACTTCGCGCTCGACGCTGGCGCGGACTACATCATTCTGGATGGTCGGGGCGGAGGGACCGGTGCGGCGCCCCTGCTGTTCCGCGACCACATATCCGTGCCGAGCATCCCGGCGGTTGCGCGCGCTCGACACATCCTCGACAGGCGCGGCGCGAGCGGTCGGGTCACGCTGATCGCGACGGGCGGTCTCCGGATGCCACCGGACTTCGTGAAGGCGATGGCACTCGGGGCCGACGGTATCGCGCTCGCGAATTCGGCGATTCAGGCTATCGGTTGCGTCGCGGCACGGATCTGTAACACCAACCTATGCCCCTCCGGCGTCGCCACTCAGAATCCGGAGTTGCGCAAGCGTCTCGACATCGACGTCGGCGCTGAGCGGCTCGCCCGCTTTTTCGAGAGCGCGGTCGAGCTGATGAAGGTCCTCGCCCGCGCCTGCGGACACGATTCGCTCGCTGGCTTCAATCGCAACGACATCGCCACCTGGCACTACGATCTCGCCCGCATGACGGGAATCGAATTCTCGGGATACCGATCGGATCGCGAGTGACGGCGAGGAGCGCCTTGGAGCAAAGGCCTGACGCTACCAGTACTTCCAGTGCGGGACCACTCGGAGCTCGAACGGAAACGGCTCCGCAGCGCCTGGAGTGACCGTGACGCGGACCCAGCCCACGTAGTAAGAACCGGGTACCTGGAGGCGGGTGAGGTTGTCGAGCCGACTCCGCGTCGTCAGCCTCGATCCGCCCCGGAAACGCGACCGTGCCGTTCCCGCTGCCCACGATTTGGCGGGATAGCCGAAACAAAAGCCCTTTGACGGGTCGCGATAACCTGAAGGGGAGGACCAGACCGGCCGACATGAGGTCTCACGCCAGCGCTAAACGATCAAGCTCGCGCTTACCGTCCGCCTCCCTACTCCGGCCCTCCGCGCGCCTCGTCACCTCGCTCGTCCCGACCTAGTCCTTTCAGACCCATTAGGGCCATAGAACTACCTATCCATGCCGCTTCGGAAGGCTCAGCACCCACGGGCGGACCGGAAGGTGAGGCAGCACGTGATCGGTGACGTGGGCGGCGACCTCGGTCATGCGCCGTGTGTTGCATGAGGGACATGTGCCACGGCCCTTGCACGAGTATGGGAGGAGCCGTTCGTGGCCGCAGTCCTCACACTTGCTTCAGTTCCCCGAAAAGTCCGTCGGGAGAGTGGCCGGCAGAACGGTCGTGGCGCGCGTGCGCTCGATATGTATGATCGCGTCGTAGAGCTCCGGGAGGCGCTGCGAGGACCAGTACCGCGAGGGCATGCCCGGATCGTAGCAGCACCCGATACCGCGGGCCTCGCGTGGGCCAGCCAGCCAGGCTCTGTCCCCCGAAACGAGGTCCGGTGCCCGGAGATCGAGGATGAAACTCGGCATGCCGGCTGAGGAGAAGTAGTGCTCGTACGAAAGATCTCTGCGTGATCTCAAACTGTGCACCGCGAGGCCAGTAGAGGCCGACCAGACTGCGTCGCGGCCGTGAAATCGCCTTCGGTGTGCGAGAATCCGATGACGACCATGTCGTCCCCGAAAACCCTACGGAGATCAGCCCCCATCGCCACGGGATTTGTGGACACGTGGAAGTTGTGCGCCCACAGCACGATCTTGCCATCGCTTCCGAGCTGGCTCGTGATCCAGGCGGCATTGTCCGCCATCACTTGATCGCGCGAATGACGCCCCACCCAGATCTCAACCAACTGGAGCGCTACCCGTAGGCTCCGCGCAGCGATGTCGAACGCGGTCTGGGAGGACGCCGTCACGTACTCCGACTCCCGCTGGAGGAAATCGGCCTCCAGCGTGTCCAGGGTGGCCAGGCACGACTCGCGGTAGAGGAACTCCATGTCCCCGAGTCGGCCAAAGAGAAACTCTCCTTGGGCGTTGTTGGCGAGCGACTGCAGGCACCGGACGTGCTCCGCGACCTCGTATGAGCGATCCGGATCCACGTCGTCGATGTAGTTGCGTAAATTCCAGATGGCCATGCCGGGATACTGCATGTCGAAGCCGTAGAAGCCCACGTTTCCGCCGGCCGCGTTGTGGGCCCGCATCCATTCGATCATCTCGAGCACCGACTCGGTTCGCCACGTCCAGAAGTAGAGTCCGCTGAGCAGCACCGCGGGATCTCCCTCTCCTGTGCGCACGTACTGGTCGAGGCGGTTCGACTCCGGCCAGCTCGCCTCGATCGCGAAGGCGTCGAACCCCATCTCCTCCACCAGGAAGCGGAGCACGCGAGCCTTCATCTCGAAGAAGTCACGAGTCCCGTGCGTGTTCTCGCCCAAGCTGACCACGCGGGCGTCGCCGACGATCTCCCGTAAAGGCTCGATGTCGGTGTGCGGCGCGTCGAGGAAAGTACCGCCGAACGGAATCGCGTTCGCCTGCAGCCAGGCCGTGGCGGCGGCGGGGACCTCGACCGGCTCTGGGTCGATCGGCAGCGTGATGGGCTCGGACCCGCAGGCGGTGGCCGCGGTGAGCCCGACGACGACGAGCAACCGATGGCGTGACATGTGGCCCTCCCCCACTCTAGACGCCCGTACCCGAACCCACTCAGGTGATAGGCAGCTACGTGACGGAGGTTCCAGCCGTGTCACTCAAGAGCATCCGGTGCCGTACGTATGATCAATATCTAGATATACGTATGACGGTTGCGGGGGGAACGCTGAGTAGGTAACAGCTTGCGTAAAAGGAATCTCTCTGCGTCCCGGGTCATTGAACCCTGAAACGCCAACTTGATCGCATCCACGCCCTTCCGCGCCAACTCACGGACGGCCTCACGCGCTTCCTCTTCCGTCTCCAGTTCGATGGCAATGTGAGCGCGACCCCACGGGTCATTTCGCAACGATGTCCCGGCCGGGTGTCCCTCGGGAGCCGTCAGTACGGGACCGGTGACGAACAGACGGGGGCCAAGAAGCTCGCCCCGTCTGATGCGATCTCGTACGCCCACGATCGCCTCTACAGGGTCGCCGGTGGATTTGATCGTCGTCACACCATGGGCGAGGAAGAGCGCGAGCGTGTTCGGCAGCTTCGCCACATGATAGGCCAGCGTGCTGTCGTTGATTTCCGAGGGGGCGAACAGCAGATGCACGTGCACATCGGTTAGGCCCGGGAGAACCGTCTTGCCCGTCGCATCGATCTCCCTGACCCCTTTGATCTTGACGTCCCCCTGGGCCACAGACTGAATACGGTCTCCAGAGATAAGGATAGAAGCGTCCTCGATCACGGCTCCCGTTCCGTCGATCAGGCGAGCGTGAGTGATAACGAGATCAGCTTCCGGGGAGGCCAAGCGCGCACAGCCGAGGCACACTGACAGGTAGCGCGGTGACCAGCCTAAGCATGACGGGTTGTCTCACGGTGGTCTCCGTTCGATCAGCGCGGCAGGATTTCCGACGCAAACCCTACACGACTCAGCTCCCATCCTCTTCAAAGGGTAAGCAGGACAAGAGCCCTTTGACGTAACGGATAGCATCATGGGGGCATGACGTCCGCTACCGCGCTGGAGCAGCAGCTAAGCAGCCAGATGTGTCGCGCAGCAGAAAAGGTCATTGCACCTAGCGCTCGTCTTTCTTACCGTCCCCTTCGATCGAACAGACCGCTCATCCGAGGTGCGAGTATGCCCATCTGGAAGATCCGGAACGCTTGTGTGCTTTTCCTGCTCCTCCTGGTCGCCGCCTGCGGCCGGAGTGAGGACGCCGCCCCGCTGGACGACACCAGCCCGCTCATGAGCCCTGCCTCGGACGCCATGAACCAGACGGCGCCCGAGGTCTTCCGTGCGCGCTTCGAGACGAGCAAGGGGGACTTCGTCATTGAGGTGCAAAGGGAATGGGCTCCCCGCGGCGCGGACCGGTTCTACAATCTCGTCACCAACGGCTTCTTCGAAGGCGTGCACTTCTTCCGGGTCATCGACGGCTTCATGGCGCAGTTCGGGATCCACGGCGACCCCGCGGTGTCAGCGAGGTGGCGGCAGGCGCGGATCACCGACGATCCCGTGACGAAGAGCAACTTGCGCGCGGCGGTCACCTTTGCGATGACCGGGCAGCCGAACTCACGCACGACCCAGCTCTTCATCAACCTCGCGGACAACACCAACCTCGACGGGATGGGCTTCGCGCCTTTCGGACGGGTGGTCGAGGGGATGGACATCGTGAACCAACTCTACTCAGGGTACGGCGAAGGAGCGCCCAGCGGAAACGGACCAGACCAAAACCGGATCCAGACGGAGGGAAGCCAATACCTCACCAGCGACTTCCCGGAGCTGGACTCGGTGGTCCGGGCCATGATCGAGGAGGGCTAGCTGTAGACCGTCGCCATCCGCCTAATCAGTGATCATGCCGCACGGGTGGGCGTCGCGAATCAGAACGACGAGCCAGGTGTGCGACAGTCGCCGGAAAACATGCGGGACGCCTGTCTCTTCGGCTAGCGCTAGCGGTTTGAGATCGGACTCCGTCCGCTGCACTCCGCTCTCGAGCAATGCCCGTTGCTCCCCATACAACCTACACGCCTACCAGCCACGGCGTATCCGAGGGTCGTGCTTGAGTCAGGCGTTACCGAGTGTTGCCCGCCCGGCCACTCTCGGCGATCGAATGGGTGATCACCCAACCCCGCCCCCGAACACGTGAACAATGACAAAGACGGCCACCACGAGCGCTAGCAGCTAGCAAGCGCAGTTTCCGCGGAGATCGCCCGCCCACGAACCGTCCGTCCAGGAGCCGCCCGTGCACCACCTGCACTCGACCACAGATTCCGCAGAAGTCGCCGCCGACGCTTCGTCTCGCTGACGCAACACTCAGGTCCGCGCCGGTTCTGCAGTGGTGGCGTCAGAGTCCGCGGAAATCCGGTGCGGTGAAATCCGGTGCGGCGCGGAGCCTCTCCCTACAGTTAGTTGTTCCCGCGCTCCTGCGCGCGTGCCCCGCTCAACACGTTGTAGAGAGCGTAGTTGCCCTCGTGGCAGGCGTACTCGTACACCATCCCGGGCAGCCTCTTGAACGGCACTTCCCCGCTGAACGGCTGCGTAAACGTCCCGGGGTCGTCGATCGTGAACTCGTAGTTGATCGTATTCTCGTCGACGCGCGTGAAGCGCTCCGTCACCTTGAGCTGCTCGGAGGCGCCAGCATAGACGCCAGTCTGCGCCCGTTGCGTGGGATGGAAGTTCGTGGTCTCCACCACGAGCGTGTCGCCATGCCACTGGCCCCACGAGTCTCCGAACCAGGGACGTATGTGCGCCGGGAGGGGTTTGGGCTCGCCGATCCGGATGATGCGCGTATCATGCACCATCTCCGTCATGATCGCGATGTGGTCGGCCGTCTGCACGATCGTGTAGTTGTTGTTGTAGAAGTAGTTGGGCAGCATCGGCGGACCCATGTTCGACCCGAAGGACATGAGGCACCGTTCGGCGAGCGGACGGTTCTCGGGGTTGTCGTACTGGCCGGTGCCCCCCGCTCTGCGCAACCGCGCCCGCTCCTCCCGCCTCTCCCGCGCCTCGGCGGTTCGCTCAGGGTAGCGACCGTCCGGCGGGTCGACGATCAGCGAGCTACGGATCTCCCCGTTGTAGACGGCGTAGTTGTCACCCGAGTCGATGTAGAAGGTGTTGTAACCACCCACGCCACCGGCAGCTCCGGTCGAACCGTCACCTCCGACCGGCGGCGCTTTACGGTTCGGGTCGCTGGGCTTGGCGCGCTCTATGATGCGATCGGCTTTCGCTTGTTCCCGCTCGGCAGCCGTCCCGGCGGCGAGAATCGGACCTTGGTCGCGCGGGCGCTGGATCGGCGTCATCGTCGCGTTGGTCCAGTTCCCCTGCAGGTCCGGGTGGCCATCGGCCGTTCGGGGCATGACCCACCGGCCGGCGTCCGCGGACTGGGCCGTCGCGGGCGCGGCAACCACGAGGGGCGTGATGACAACACAGAGCGCCAAGAGCGGAGTCGAATACCGGAAGCTCATCGCCCCTCCTCACCAGATCGGGTTTTGACGAAAGTGTGCAACAGAGGCTCGCCAACATTGTAACGCGTCGGCCAATTTGACGCACTCGAAACCGTGGATCGGGGGGCTAGTGCGGCGGGCACCGATTCGCTCTACTGTGGTCGGAGCCCGAAGGGGCCTGTTTCGGCTGACGCGGTGACCTCATCGAGCCAGTATCCTCAAGAGGAGATCCAGAATGCGCGGTCCCCGTTTCCTGGATACGCTGGCGGTCACGGCCCTGTTGATCGGCGGCGCGGCTCTGGAAGCCGCCGCCCAGGCTGACACCTCGCAGGCCACGGGCTCCGACGGCGTCGCCCTCTTCACGCGATGGTGCGCCGAGTGCCACGACGAGTCCGGAAGCGAGCGTGTGCCGGGGCTCTTCTCCCTGCGGTCCCTGTCGCCGCGAGCGATCGTCTCGGCGCTGGAGACCGGTATAATGCGCGCCGAGGGCGACCAGCTCACTTCGGGGCAGCGGATCATGCTTGCGGAGTATCTCGCCGGCAGGGCCTACTCGACGGAGCTGCTGCCCGAGTCCGCATTCTGCTCAAACGCTGGGCCTGCCCCGTTGGAAGTGAGCGCGGTGTCGTGGATGGGGTGGGGCGGCAACCTCGCGGGAACTGGGTTCCAGCCGACCGAGCGAGCGGGTCTGAGCGCCTCCGATGTCCCGAGCCTCGAGCTTCGTTGGGCGTTCGCCTTCCCCGATGCCACCGCGGCGCGCACCAAGGCGACGGTGGTGGGCGACGTCCTCCTGGTCGGTGACCAGTTTGGAAACGTCTACGCCATCGAGACAGCCAGCGGGTGCGTTCGTTGGACCTTCGAGGCCGACGCGGGCGTCCGCGGCGCGATTCTCGTCGGCGTAGACGCGGACGACCGGTCGCTCGCCTACTTCGTAGACTACCGCACAAACGCTTACGCGCTCGACCTCGCCGAGGGCTCCCTCGTCTGGAAGACGCGGGTCGGGTGGCACGCGGTGGCGAGCAACACGGGAAGTCCCGCCCTCCACGATGGACGCCTCTTCGTCCCGATCTCGACGATGGAGGTCGCCACCGCCGGAGACCCCGAATACGAGTGCTGCACCGCGTCGGGGGCCATCGCGGCGCTCGACGCGAGCACGGGCGACGTGCTGTGGTATCACCGCGTAATCCCCGGATACCCCGAGGAGGCGGGCCTGAATTCCGCCGGTACCCAACTGTGGGCGCCCTCCGGAGCGCCGGTGTGGTCGAGCCCCACCATCGATGTCGAGCGGGGACTGGTGTACATAGGCACGGGGGAGAATTACACCCGGCCCACCACCGCCTCGAGCGACGCCATCGTGGCCGTGGACATCGAGACAGGTGAGCTCGCGTGGTCGTTCCAGGCCACCGAGTCCGACGCGTTCAACATGGCATGCACAGGCTTCCGGAACCGCGAGAATTGCCCGGCTCCACCCGGCCCCGACCTCGACTTCGGGATGGCGCCGATGCTCGTCACGCGTGAGGACGGCAAGGACATATTGGTAGCCGGCCAAAAATCGGGCGTCGTCTGGGCGCTCGATCCGGACGCGGGTGGTGAGGTTCTCTGGTCGACCCGCGTGGGCAAGGGAAGCGCCCTCGGCGGTATTCACTGGGGCATGGCTACGGACGGCAGACTCGCCTATGCGGCCAACGCGGACCGCGCGGCGGTGGTCGTGGACGTCAACCCCGAGCGGGCTCTGACGCCCGGCCTGTTCGCGATCGACCTGATGACGGGTGACGTAGTGTGGAGTGTGCCCTCTGCGGCCGAGATCTGCGAGGGACGCAGGGGATGCTTCGCCGCCAACTCCGCGGCTCCGACCGTGATCCCAGGCGTGGTGTTCGCTGGTGGCCTCGACGGGCACCTCAGGGCCCACTCCACGGAAGACGGGCGCGTGCTCTGGGACGTCGATACGGCGAGGGAGTTCGAGACCGTGAACGGCGTGCCCGGGCACGGTGGCGCTATCGACGGCCCTGGACCCGTCGTCGCCAACGGTCTCGTCATCGTCAACAGCGGCTACGGTTCTTTCGGTCAGATGCCTGGGAATCTGTTGCTGGCGTTCAGCGTTTGTGGGCCAGGAGGCTGCTGACGGCTCCGTTCAAGCGGTCGCTCAGCGCCCTCCGTCGAGCACGATCGTCTCGCCGTTGATGCCCTCGCCGTCGTCCCCGCACAGCATGAGCGCCACGTGCGCGATTTCTTCCGGTCGGATCAGGCGCTTTTGCGGACTCAGAGAGAGAATGCGCTCCAGAGCCTCCTCCGCGCTGACGCCGGTCTTCTCCACGATGTTCGCCACGGAGTACTCGGTCATCGGCGTGTCCACATAGCCCGGGCAGATCGCGTTGGCGGTGATGCCGTTCCCCGCCACTTCCATCGCGAGGGCCCGCGTGAATCCGACCTGGGCGTGCTTGGACGCGGTATACGCCGCGATGTAGCGGGCTCCCCGCAGCCCGGCGACCGAGGCGACGTTGATGATCCGACCCCAACCGCGATCGACCATGCCCGGGAGGAAGGCTCGCGTGCACAAGAACGTGCCTGTCGCGTTGACCGCGATGATCTGGTTCCACTCCTCGAGCGGAAGGCGCTTGACCGGGTTGGAGAGCGCGATACCGGCGTTGTTGACCAGGATGTCCACGGTGCCCAGCCGCTCGATGGCCTCTTCTGCCATCGCTGCAACGCTCGCCTCGTTCGCGACGTCGCAGCGGACCGCGTGCGCCTGGAGGCCATCCGCGCGGAGCTCCTCCGCTACGTCCTCGATCTCCTCCGTGGAACGCGCAGATACGACCACAGCCGCCCCGCTCTCGGCCAGGCGACGCGCGACGGCCCGCCCAATGCCCCTTCCACCCCCCGTAACGACGACGCCACGACCTTCGAGGCTCATGCGTTCCTCCGGATCGTCACGCGATTTCGAACAGACCGGCTGCTCCCATGCCACCCCCGACGCACATCGTCACCACCACGTGGCGCGCTCCCCGGCGTCGCCCCTCGATGAGAGCGTGGCCGGTGAGGCGAGCCCCCGTCATTCCGAACGGGTGACCGATGGAGATCGAGCCCCCGTTCACGTTGAGGCGCTCCATCGGGATGCCCAGTTGATCGCGACAGTACACGACCTGGACGGCGAAGGCTTCGTTCAACTCCCAGAGGTCGATGTCGTCCATCTTGAGCCCCGTTCTTTCGAGCAGGCGCGGCACGGCGAGGACCGGACCGATACCCATCTCGTCCGGCTCGAGCCCCACCACGGCGAGCCCGCGGAAGATCCCAAGGGGCTTCAGGCCGCGCTGCTCCGCGGTCTTCGCTTCCATGACGACACACGCGGACGCCCCGTCGGAGAGCTGCGACGCATTGCCGGCCGTCACCGTCTTGTCATCGCCGACCACGGGCTTCAGGGAGGCTAGGCCCTCGGCGGTCGTGCTCGGCCGGTTGCCTTCGTCCTTCGCGAGCGTGACCTCTTCCTCGTGGGTCTCTCCGGTCTCCCTGTCCGTGACGAGCTTGACCGTCGTCAGCGGAACGATCTCGTCGTCGAGTCGGCCGGCGGCCTGGGCATCCGCGGTCCGCTGCTGACTCACCAGCGCGTACTCGTCCTGGGCTTCCCGCGTGACCCCGTACCGTTCCGCCACCACCTCCGCCGTTTCGAGCATGCTCATGAACAGGTCGGGCTTGTGCTCCATGAGCCACGGCTCGTCCGCGTGGTGCTGGTTGAGGTTGGGTTGCACCAGGCTGACGGATTCCACACCTCCGGCGACCGCGACCGGCACCCCATCCAAGACCACTCGGTTCGCGGCGATGGCGATCGCCTGGAGCCCCGAGCTGCAGAACCGATTCACGGTCGTGGCCGCGACGCTCACGGGCAGGCCCGCGCGGACCGCCGAGAGGCGAGCGATGTTCTTACCGGTCGCGCCCTCGGGAAGTCCGCACCCCAGGATCACGTCCTCGACCTCCCCCGGATCGATACCTGCGCGACTCACGGCGTGCTCAATGGCGTGCCCAGCCATCGTCGCGCCGTGCGTCTGGTTGAAGGCACCGCGGAACGCTTTCCCGATCGGCGTGCGCGCGGTCGAGACGATCACAGCCTCCCTCATGTCGCCACCTCACTCTTTGCGGGCGCCGACTCGGCGTCTGCCGATGCCCGGGCTAACTCGAGATCGACGAAGACACGCCTGAGGATCTTGCCCGACGCGGCCTTCGGGATCTGATCGACGAACTCGACACGTCGAATCTTCTTGTGGGGAGACACGCGCTCGGCCACGAAGCTCATGACGTCTTCGGCGGTCAGTGCTCCGTCTCCGACTACGAAGGCCTTGGGCACTTCCCCGGCCTCTTCGTCCGGACTCCTCACTACGGCGACGTCCCGGATCTGCGGATGAGTGAGCAGGAGCGCTTCCAACTCAGCCGGCGCGACCTGGAAGCCCTTGAACTTGATGAGCTCCTTCACGCGGTCGACGACGTGGCAGAACGTATTCTCGTCGACGTAGCCGATGTCGCCGGTGTGGAGCCAGCCGTCCTCGTCGATGGTAGCCGCAGTGGCTTCCGGTTGATTGAGGTATCCGGCCATCACCTGGGGGCCCCGGATCCAGATCTCCCCGCGCTCTCCCGGTCCGAGATCTTCTCCGGTCTCGACGTCCACGATTCTCACTTCGGTGTTGGGCAAGCAAGGCCCGATCGTGGCGTGCGAAGCATCGCCCCGTTGCTTGCTGGGCGCCATATGTGTCACGGGGCTCGTTTCGGTCAGCCCATATCCTTGGGCAACCACGCATCCCAAGCGCTCTTCCACCTGGCGCGCCATGTCCTCGCCGAGGGGGGCCGCCCCGGAGTTGATCCCCTGGAGGCTCGAGAGATCGTATTCGCTCACCATCGGGTGCTTCGCGAGCGCGATCACGATCGGCGGCACGAGGTGGGCGAACGTGACGCCGTACTCCTGGATAGCACCAAGGAACTGCGCGAGGTCGAAGCGCGGCAGGACGACCACAGCAGCTCCACGCGCGAGCGCCGCTGTCATGATGACAAGCAGTCCGTAAATGTGGAAAAAGGGCAGGACCGCAATCAGCGTGTCGTCTTCATCCAGAACCCGGCAGAGGCTCTCGGTCCCGAAGATTTGCGCCATGTTGGCCACCAGGTTCCGGTGCGTAAGCATGACGCCCTTGCAAACGCCGGTCGTCCCGCTCGAGTACGGGAGCGCCACGAGGTCGGTCGCGGGGTCGATCTCGGGGCCCTTCTCCAGCTCCTCGGATTCCAGGAGCGCTGAGAACGGCGTGGTGCCAGGGGCACCGTCGAAGGTGAAGATCTCTTCGATGCCGCCGGCGTCGGCCGCGGCTTCCCGGGCCTTGTCGAGAAAAGGACCGGCCGTGATGAGAAAGCGTGCTCCCGCGTCCCGAAGCTGCTTTGCGAGCTCGCCGGACGTGTAGAGTGGGTTCACCGTTGTCACGACCCCACCCGCGTGAGCCGTACCGTGGAAGGCGACCGGGTATGTGATCGTGTTGGGGCTGTAGATCGCGAGCACGTCCCCTTTGCCGAAGCCACGCTCCGTCAGACCACCCGCCGCCCTCCGGATCCCGCTCGCGAGGTCGTCGTAGGACATGGTGGCGCCCGTGACCCCGTCGATCAGCGCCGCCTTCCCACCGAACTCGGGCGCCCGCTGGAGCACGTAGTCCACCACGGACATCTCGGGGATGACGACGTCGGGGTACGGGCTCCGGAAGATCACGACGGCCTCCAGTCGCCGAACGTGCCGCCCTCGCGCGCGAGCCGCTCCAGAAGGGGAGCTGGCTCCAGCCAGTCCCCGTGAACCTCATGGAATCGCTGCATGGTCGCGTACACGTGGTCGACCCCGACGGAGTCGGCGTAGAAC
Source organism: Gemmatimonadota bacterium (assembly GCA_022560615.1). Lineage (NCBI taxonomy): Bacteria > Pseudomonadati > Gemmatimonadota > Gemmatimonadota bacterium. Next base: position 79,110 of record JADFSR010000012.1, on the reverse strand, counting down.
ATCGGCCCTCCCCGGTACCGCGGGAAGCCGTAACCGTAGATCCAGATCAGGTCTAGATCGCTCGCACGCTCCGAGATCCCCTCATCGAGCACGCGCGCGCCCTCGTTCACGAGCGCAAATAGACAGCGCTCCAGAATCTCTTCGTCCGAGATGTCGCGGCGCTCGATGCCCAGCTCCTCCGAGGTCCGCACGATGAGCTGCTCGACCTCGGGGTCAGGGATCGGCACGCGGCTCCCCTCCTCGTACCGAAACCAGCCCTTTCCCGTCTTTTGACCGTAGCGCCCCATCTCGTAGAGGCGGTCGGCGATGGATGAGTAGCGAAGGTGCTTCGGACGCGTGGGCTCGCGGTGCTGCCGCACACGCCAGCCGACGTCCAGGCCAGCCAGGTCGCCGAGGCCGAACGGGCCCATCGGGAATCCGAACTCGTAGATCACACGATCGATCTGCTCCGGCAACGCGCCTTCCTCGATCAGGAATTGGGCCTGCTGGGCGTAGGGATAGAGCATCCGGTTCGCGGCAAACGCATCGCAGACTCCGACGACCACCCCCACCTTGCCGATTCGCCTCGACAGATCGAGTGCCGAGGACAGAACCTCCGGCGACGTGCGCTCGCCCCGCACGATCTCGAGCAGGCGCATGACGTTGGCCGGGCTGAAGAAGTGCAAGCCGACGACCTGTTCCGGCCGCGACGTCACGGCGGCGATCTCGTCCACGTCCAGGGACGACGTGTTCGTCGCCATGATCGCGTCGGGCCGGCAGATCGCGTCGAGCCGGGTGAAGATGTCCTTCTTCAGGGCCATGTCCTCGAAGACCGCCTCGATGACGATGTCCGCGTCCGAGACGCTGTCGAAGTCGAGCGTCGGCTCGATGAGCGCGAGCCGGCTCTCCATGTCCTCGGCGGAGAGGCGGCCCTTCGCGACCGTCGCAGCGTAGTTACCGCGGATCTTCTCCATGCCACGGTCCAGCGCAGCCTGCTCAGACTCGGTTACGCGCACCGGGATGCCCGCGTTCGCGAAACACATGGCGATGCCACCGCCCATGGTCCCACAGCCTAGCACGGCCGCGCGCTGGATGGTCAGTTTAGCGGTGTCGGGCCCGACGCCTCGCACACGCCGGGCCTCGCGCTCCGCGAAGAAGACGTGCCGTTGGGCCTTGGACTGAAGCGACGAACGGCAGCGAACGAAGGTCTCCCGCTCGAACGCAAGCCCCTCATCAAAGGGGCGTTGCACAGCCGCCTCCACGCATTCGATGCACGCGTAAGGCGCTTCGAATCCCCGCGCCCGCCGAGCGATCTTGGCGCGGAACCGCTCGAAGAGCTCGGGTTGCTCACGAGCCTCGGCGAGCAAGTCGTCCCGGTCCCGCGCCATCGGCAATGCACCAGACTCGACGAGCCGCTCGGCGACCTCCACCGCCACCTCGACAAGATCCTGCCCGTCCATCACCAGCTCGTCCACCAAGCCGAGCTCATGGGCGCGCTCCGCATCCATCGGCTTCCCTGAGACGATGGCTTCGAGCGCGGGGAGCACGCCGATCAGACGAGGCAGCCGCTGGGTCCCGCCAGCACCGGGCACGATGCCGAGCGTGACCTCGGGAAGACCGATCCGAGTACCTGGTACCGCAACCCGAGCATGGCAAGCCAACGGGAGCTCACAGCCTCCACCGACGGCCGTTCCGTGCAGCGCGACCACGACCGGCTTCGGCGAATCCTCGATCTGGGCGATCAGCTCCGGCAAGGTCGGCGACTCGCCCGCCACTCCGGTGTCGAACTCCCTGATATCGGCGCCTGCGCTGAACATGCGCCCCGCGCTGTGTATGACGAACGCCTCGATCTCCGGATCGTCCAACCCCGCTGCGAGCGCATCGCGGAGGCCTGTGCGTAGGGGGAGCGAGAGGGCGTTGACCGGCGGGTTGTCGAGCGTGATGACACCGACCGCACCCCTGCGATCGAAGCGAACCGGGTCAGACATGCGAGAGGCTCCTGGGGGTTGGACAACGAGTTGGGACCGGCCCAGTGTGGAACTGGGGCCGTGATTGGGATAGCATGGTGTCGGATTCGGGGCAACCGCGTCCTCAGATGACTCCTTGACAGCAGGAAAGTAATGACGTCCACGACGCGACACTTCGGTGCCAGCTTCCTTCTTCACGAGACGGACCCCGAAGAAGTCGTGACCCCTGAGGACCTGGGCGACGAAGAGCGCATGATCATGCAAGCGTTCAAGGATTTCGCGGATCGAGAGGTCGCGCCCCACCTCGAGGAGCTGGAGCGGGGCTCGGGCGGTGTCGGGATGGAATTGTTCAGAAAGGCGGCCGAGCTGGGGATCTTCATGGCGGAGGTCCCCGAGGAGTACGGCGGCCTGGACCTCAACGTGCTGGCGATCACCGGCATGTGCTCGATCCGGGCCAAGCTGGGCAGCCTGGGCTCGCTCATTTTCGGGCACCAGGGCATTGGAATGCTGCCGCTGATCAACTTCGCCACGGAGGATCAGCGCGAGCGCTACCTCGTCCCCTGCATGAACGGCGAAATGCTCTCGGCGTTCGCGCTGACCGAGCCCGGCACCGGATCGGACGCCATGAACATCACCACGAGAGCGGTGCTGAGCGACGACGGCACGCACTACGTGGTGAACGGAGCCAAGCAGTGGATCACCAACGCCGCGTGGGCGGACATCTTCATCCTCTTCGTGAAAGTGGACGGTGAGCACTTCTCGACGCTGATCATGGAGCGGGACACGCCGGGGCTGAGCATCGGAGAGGACGAGCGCCTGCTGGGCCAGCACGGCGCCTCGATTGCCGCGCTCTCCCTCGAGGATGTGCGCATTCCCGTCGAGAACCTGCTCGGAGAGGTGGGGAAGGGCCACAAGGTGGCGTTCTGCACGCTCAACGTGGGCCGCCTCAAGCTCGCGACGAACAGCGCGTCCGGTGCGAGAAAGGCCGTCGAGGTCGCAGCCCAGTACGCTGCTGAGCGCATCCAGTTCGGGCGGCCGATCGGAGAGTTCGGGCTAATCCAACGGAAGCTCGCGGACATGGCGTCCCGCGCATATGCCGCAGAGGCTGTGGCGTACCGAACGTCGGGGCTGGTATATCATTCGCTCGAGGACGCGGCAGGAATTGGGACCGCCACCCTGGACGACAAGCTCAGCACGCTCTCCGAGTTCTCCATCGATTGCGCGATGGCCAAGGTGTACACGTCGGAGGCGTACAACGACCTCGCCGACGAGGCTCTCCAGGTGTTCGGTGGATACGGCTTCAGCGAAGAGTATCCCCCGGCACGCATGTACCGGGACTCGCGCATAACCCGCATCTACGAGGGCACGAACGAGATCTGCCGGCTCTACGCGCAGAGGGCGATGCTGAGGCGCGCATGGAGCGGGAAGCTGGACTTCGACGGCGCGATCGAGGCACTCGCCCTAGGCGGCTCGCACGGCGCGACCAGCGGAGACACGACGGACTTCGAGGCCATCGCGGCCGGCATTCGGGGCTTCAAAAACATCTATTTCTACTTGGTGCGCGAGGTGTGCGGGAGCATCGAGAGGGACCGCATGTTCGACGCGGACAACCAGCAGTTCATGGCGAGCCTCGCGGACGTGGCCATCGAGATCTTTGCAGCCGAAAGCACTTTCCTCCGGGTCGCCAAGCACAAGAGGGGTGGTGCCGACGCCGATACCGCGCTTCCCGAAGCGCTGGCGAGGATCTGCTTCGAGCGCGCCGCCGGGCGGATCCGCGAGGAGGCAAGCGAGATCCTGGCGGCGCTTCATGAGGGCGACGAGCTGCGGTCGAGCCTCGGGGACGTGGCGGCGTGGCTGCCGCTTCCGACGGGTCTCATCAAGACGCGCGACTTCGTGGCGCGGTCGGTTCTCGAGATCGGGGGGCTCCCGGCATCCACGACGTGACGCCACCGGGGTCGGACCACTACGCGGACGTTCAGCTCCTCCCCGGGAAGGCCGCGGTGGTGAAGCTCGTGGTCCTGCTCGCGGTGCTGGCGGTCCTGCCGTTCGTCGTGCCCGGCTACCGGATCTTCACGCTCAACTACATGGCCATCTTCGTGATCGTCGGCCTGGGCATGACCATCCTGGTCGGCGACACGGGTCAGATATCGCTCGGCCACGCCGGTTTCGTGGCGATCGGCGCCTACACGACGGTGCTCATGATGACGGAGCTGGGCGCGCCGTTCGTGCTCGCGCTCCCCGTGGCGGGGCTCGTCGCCGCGTTCTTCGGCTTTTTGCTCGGGCTTCCCGCGCTCAGGCTCGAGGGGCCGTACCTAGCGATCGCCACGTTGGGCTTCGGGCTGGCGGTCACTCAGATCATCGGCCACTCCGCGATCTTCGGCGGCCATATGGGGCTCGTGGTTCCCGACGCGAAACTCGGGCCGATCCCCCTAGCGGGCGACGTGAGCCACTACTTCCTGATCGTCAGCATCACGGTGGCCCTCGCGATAGCAGCCCGGAACCTCGGGGTCACGCGAGTCGGGAGGGCGTTTCGGGCCATCCGGGACAGTGAGATCGCGGCCGAGACCATGGGCGTGGACGTCGCCTACTACAAGACGCTGAGCTTCGCGGTCAGCGCGGCCTTCGCGGGAATCGCGGGAAGCCTGCTCGCGCTGATGACCGGCTTCATCAGCCCGGGGATCTTCACGTTCACCCTCTCGTTGATGTTCCTCGCGATGGTCGTTTTCGGTGGTCTGGGATCGATCGCCGGGGCCGTAATGGGGAGCCTGGTCATGGGGTACTTGAACCTGAGAATGGATGCGGTTCACGAGATCCCGATCCTCGGACCGCTTCTGCAGAACTTCTCTGACCGCTTCATGTCGCCCAGCGGCCTACCCAACGTCGGATGGGCCCTCACGGGGCTCTTGATCATGCTGACGATCCTCTTCGAGCCGCGCGGCCTGTACGGCCTCTGGCTCCGCATCGCAGCGGGCGCCCGGCGGATCACGAGGGCTTCCGCGCCCGAGAACCGTCCAGCGACGGGGGCGGGCTGACGCGTGCTGCTCCAGATCATTGCGAGCGGGCTGTCAGCCGGGAGTATCTACGCGTTGATGGCTCTGGCGCTGGTCATCACCTACAAGACAACCGAGGTGCCGAACTTCGCCCAAGGCGAAATGGCGATGATCTCCGCGTTCGTGGCGTACGTATTGGTGGTCGAGGCCGGCGCAAGCTTTCCGGTTGCTTTCGGCGCCACGCTTCTCTTCGCGTTCGCGCTCGGAGTCGGCTTCGAGGCTGTCGTTCTGAGGCGCACGAGAAACCCGACGCACCTGAACCTGCTCATCATGACGCTCGGGTTTCAACTGGTGCTGCTCGGCTTGGCCGGGTGGAAGTGGGGCGCCGATCAGAGGCGGTTCCCCTTCCCCGTCTCCGCGAATGAGGTGGTCCGCTTTGGCGACGTCTCGATCAGCACTCTGAGCCTGGCTACGATCTCGATCGCGCTCGTACTCATGGGGGTGGTGTTCGCCTTCTTTCGTTTCACCAAGCTCGGGATCGCGATGCGGGCGACGCAGCAGGATGCGATGGCTGCTCGCATCAACGGCGTCCCCACACGCACGGTGGTTGCGCTCACCTTCGGCATCAGCTCGGTGATCGGCGCGGTAGCCGCGCTGCTCACGGCGCCGCTCATCACGCTCGATCCTACGCTGATGTGGGATCCGCTGCTCAAAGGCTTCGCGGCGGCGGTGTTGGGAGGCCTCAACACCCCTGTGGGCGCGGTCCTCGGAGGCTACCTCCTGGGCATAATCGAGAACCTCTTCGGCGCCTACGTCTCGGTGGAGTTCAAGTCTGTGGTGGCCTTCCTGATCATCGTCCTTGTGCTCTGGTTCAGACCGGTCGGCTTGTTCGGACGCAAGCCGACGCGAAAGGTCTAGGAGCCATGGCCTTTTTTGCCGTCGAGGGCCTGACGAAGCGTTTCGGGGGACTCACCGCGCTGGACGACGTTTCTTTCGAAGTGGAGCGTGCTTCGATCTTCTCGATCATCGGTCCCAACGGCTCGGGCAAGTCCACTGCGTTCAACTGCATCAACGGTATCTATAAGCCGACGGCCGGAACGATCCACTTCGAGGGCGAGCGGATCTCGGGGCTGAAGCCTCATCGAATCGCACGGCGGGGTCTGGCCAGAACGTTCCAGAACATCGAGCTGTTCGCCAATGAGAGCACGGTGGACAACCTCATGCTCGGCCGTCACCAGCACATGAGCACCGGTTTGTGGCGCGGAATGGCGATGCTCGGCCGTCGCACGCGCGCCGCCCGCGAGGAGGTCGAGAACCGCGCCCGGATCGAGCAGGTGATGGAGACGCTCGATCTCGCCGCGGTGCGGGACCGCCCGGTTCGCGAGCTCCCGTACGGAACGCAGAAGCGGGTCGAGCTCGCGCGGGCCCTGGCGATGGAGCCGAAGCTTCTGCTGGTCGACGAACCATCGGCCGGAATGAACCCCGAGGAGCGCGCCGACATCGGCGAACGGCTGCGCAGCCTACGGGACGAGCTCGGCCTGACGATCCTCCTGATCGAGCACCACATGCAACTCGCGATCGGCCTCGCCGACCGCGTTCTCGCCCTCAACTTCGGGAGAACGATCGCGCTCGGGCCGCCGGAGGAAGTACGGCGCCATCCGGAAGTCATCAAGGCGTACTTGGGCGATGGATAACCACTCCGGCGCGCCGCTTCTGGAGCTCGACGGCGTCGAGACGTACTACGGACCCCTACGTGCCCTCACCGGCGTGTCCCTCCGCGTGAGAGAGGGCGCGATCACGGTGATCCTCGGCAACAACGGCGCCGGGAAGAGCACGCTGCTCAATACGGTCATGGGCGTCCTCGATCGACAGCCCCAGCAGGGGAGGATCTCGTTTCGCGGAGCACGAATCGACGGAGTGGCCACAGAGAAGATCGTCCGCTCGGGCATCTCCTACGTGCCTGAGGGGCGCCGACTCTTCGACGAATTGACGGTGCGTGAGAACCTGACCGTAGGCAGCTACATACGGCGCGACCGCGCCGAGACGGAAAAAGCCCGGGAGCGGGTCTACGAGTTCTTTCCGCTGCTGGCCGAGCGCTCACGCCAGCCCGCGGGTACGCTCTCCGGTGGAGAACAGCAGATGCTGGCCATCGGCCGCGCGCTCATGAACGGCCCACGTATGCTTCTGCTCGACGAACCCTCGCTCGGGCTGGCTCCGATCCTGGTTCGACAGGTCTTCGACATCATCTCCGAGATTCGAGACGAGGGCGTCACGGTCCTGCTCGTGGAGCAGAACGCCCGCATGGCGCTCTCGATCGCCGACGAAGGGCTGGTGCTGGAAAACGGCGCCGTCGTCATCGCGGGCCCGGCGGCGGAGCTGATCGACAACGAGGAGGTGGAGGAGCTATACATGGGGGCCAGGACTTCGCCACCTCAATCGGGAAACGCAACGTGATGTCGATGTGGAACAAGGGAATCCGATACGCCAGACGGACGGCATTGCTGTCGCTCACGCTCGGGGTAGCGTATGGCTGTGCGGAGCCGGTCGACGAGGGCGCAGTTCGCGGGGTCACCGACGACGAGATCGTCATCGGCGGGTGGGGCCCGCAGACGGGACCCGCAGCGTTGTGGGGCTCGATCGGACGTGGCACCGCAGCCTACTTCGAGATGATCAACGAGGAGGGCGGGATCCACGGAAGAAAAATCCGGTTCATCTTCCGCGACGACGCCTACCAGCCCTCGCGAACCGTGGCGGTGGTCCGGGAGATGGTCGAGCGAGACCGAGTCTTCGCGGTGGTCGCCGGCGTAGGGACCGCCCCGACCCGTGCGGTGATGGACTACCTCATCGAGAACGAGGTGGTGATGGTCTCGCCCGCGACCGGCGCGACGCACTGGGCGTGGCCGCCGAAGAAGTATGTCTTCGCCCAATACACCCCGTATTTCGACGAAGCGGCGGTCCTCGTCGATCACGTCGTGAACGACCTGGGTCTCACCAAGGTGGCGGTGATCTATCAGAACGACGACTTCGGCCAGAGCGGGCTGATCGGTGCTCAACTGGCGCTCGAAAAGCACGGGCTGAGCGTGGTCGAAGCCGCGTCGGTAGAAGTCCCGGACACCGACTTGAACTCGCACGCCGTGAGGCTCCGTGAGTCGGGGGCCGAAGCGATAATCATGTGGCTTACGCCCCGGCACGCGACGATCATCGTCGGCGCCCTCGGCAGGCTCGGCTACGAGACGCAGTGGCTCGCGAGCTCAGTGCTCGCGGACGTGGTGCACATGTACGACCTGACGGAAGGCGCCTGGGCAGGCGTGATCTTCGCAGCGATCGGCGAGCTGTACAACTCGGGTCATCCCCTCATGGAGAAGTACCGGGAGGCGAGCGCGCGCATCGCTCCTGATGAGCGTGTCAGCGAGTTCTTCCTGTCCGGCTTCCGCTACGCGGAGCCGCTCGTCGAGGGCCTCAGACGGGCCGGTCGTGACCTGACGACTGAGACGCTCATCGAGGCGTTGGAAACGTTCGACGGGTTCCAGGGGGTCGGCGCTCCACTCACCTTCACGCCTACGCGTCGCCAGGGAACGAGGGCCACGTTCCTGGTGCGAACGCTCGACGACGGAACCCCTGAGCGCTTCACCGACTGGATCGAGTCCGGAATCGACATCGAGGAGGCGATCCGCCGATTGGAAGGCTCGGAATAGCAGCGGGAGCCACGCTCGTCGCATGAGCAGGATGATCCTGGTACGGCATGCCCAAGCGACGTTCTCGACAGATCCATCGGAGGCGTTCGAGAACTACGACCAACTCTCGCCGCTGGGCCTGAAACAGGCCGACTCCCTGGGTGAGGAGCTCGTGCGCTCCGGAGTGGTCTTCGATCGCGTCTTCGTGGGACCCGCGCAACGACATAGGCAGACCGCCGACGCGGTTGCTTCGGCTTACTCGCGCGGCGATCGGCCCTGGCCGGATCCGGTGACCGTCGAGCAGCTCGAGGAGCACAGCGGTGCACGCGTAGTGGAGAAGGTGCTCTCTCGGCCGGAGTACGAGGGCCAACTCGAGGCGATTCAGGCGCGCGACTCCGATGGTAAGCAGCGTGCGCGCGTGTACTTCTCGGCGTTTCGCCAGATCACGCGGAGTTGGGCGCGGGACGAGCTGCCCTCCGATATCGGTGTAGAGGAGAGTTGGCAGGCTTTTCGCGCGCGCGTCGAGAGCGGGGTCGGCCACATCCTCGACGACGTCGGTAGCGGCACCACGATCGGAGTGTTCACGTCCGGCGGACCGATCGGCTCGATCGTCGCATGGGTCCTGGGCCTGGACGACGAGCGCGCCATGGAGCTTGCTTGGGCGGTGCAGAATACCACCCTTACGGAGCTCGTCTTCCGGGAGGAGGGTTTGTCGCTCAAATCGTTCAACGCGCAACCGCGCTTCAGCTCAGTGGAGCTCGCCACGTATGTCTGACCGCATTGGAGGCATCGTCGATCGGGTTCGCTCCTTCATGGAGTCCGACGTCTATCCCATCGAAAGTCACGCGGGCCGCAAGGAGTTCTACACCATGCTTCCGGTGCTCGAAGAAAAGCGACAGAAAGTGCGCGATCTCGGGCTCTGGACACCGCAGGTAAGCGAGGAATGGGGCGGTCTCGGTCTCACCTTGGCGGAGTTCGGGCAGGTCAGCGAGGTGCTGGGCCGAAGCCCGTACGGCCTCTTCATCTTCAACTGCAACGCGCCGGACGCGGGCAACATCGAGGTGCTCACCACGCAGGGCACGGAGGAGCAGCAAGAGCGCTTCCTACGTCCTCTGCTCGCGGGGAAGATCCGGAGCTGCTTCAGCATGACGGAGCCCGAGCACGCGGGCTCCGACCCGGTGGTCATGAGCACCACCGCCGTGCGCGACGGAGACGACTACGTCATCAACGGCCACAAGTGGTTCACCACGGCGGCCGACGGCGCTGCGTTCGCGATCGTCATGGCGGTCACCGACCCCGACGCCGACAGCCCCTACGCGCGGGCGAGCCAGATTCTCGTTCCCACGGATACCCCTGGCTTCACGCAGGTGCGCAACATCTCGGTGATGGGGGAAGAGGGCGAGGGCTGGATGAGCCACGCCGAGATCCTCTACGAAGACTGTCGCGTGCCTCTATCGAACGTGCTGGGCAAGCAAGGCGCGGGCTTCGCCATCGCGCAGGAGCGCCTCGCCACGGGTCGGATCCATCACTGCATGCGTTGGATCGGCATCTGTGAGCGCGCGTTCGAGATGATGTGCGAAAGGGCCGCTACGCGTCAGGTCCGGGGCGGACTCCTGGCGAGCAAGCAGACGATTCACAACTGGATCGCGGAGAGTCGTGCGGACATCGATGCGTCCCGCTTGATGGTGCTCGATACGGCGAGCAAGATCGACCGCGACGGGCCCGACGCGGCCCGCAACGAGATTTCGCTGATCAAGTTCTTCGTCGCGCGGGTCCTCCATACGGTGCTCGATCGTTCGCTGCAAACGCACGGAGCGCTCGGCATGACCGACGACACGCTGCTCTCCTTCTGGGTCCGCCACGAACGGGGATCGCGCATCTACGACGGCCCAGACGAGGTCCACAAGAGTCGGGTCGCCCGGAGAATTCTCCGCGACTACGGGCTCCGGCTTCAATAGCAGCCGATGATCTTCCCGAAAGGATGAGCTCGCCGAAGTGGCTCGATGCGCCGGGCGCCGAGCGTAGCGGGGAAGAGATCGATCGGGAGCGTCTGGCGGAGTACTTGGGGAGGGTGCTGCCCGAGCTGGGAGGCGGGGAGATCCGGATTGAGCAATTCCCCAATGGGTACTCGAACCTCACCTATCTGGTGCACGCCGGTGACGGGTGCGTAATCCTCCGCCGTCCCCCCATCGGCGTGGAGATTGCTACGGCCCACGATATGGGTCGGGAGTTCAGGATTCTGTCGCACCTCTTTCCGGTCTGGCCCAAGGTGCCGGAGCCGCTGGTCTTCTGTGAAGACGAGCGGGTCCTCGGCGCGCCCTTCTACCTGATGGAGCGCGTGGAAGGCGTCATCCTGCGCAAGGAGATGCCCGACGCCATGATCCCCGCCCCGGAGCTGACCGCGCGCATCACGGACGCTCTCGTGCGGTCGCTGGTGGAGCTTCACGCGGTGGACTTCGAAGCCGCCGGGCTCGGAGAGCTGGGGCGACCGGTGGGATACGTGCGCCGCCAGGTCGAGGGCTGGGCGAAACGCTACGAGCGGTCCCGGACCGATGACATCCCCGAGACGGATAAGGTCGCGGACTGGCTACTCGATTCGATGCCGCCGGAGAGCGGCGCGTCTCTGATCCACAACGACTTCAAGCACGACAACGTGGTCCTCGATCCGGACGACTGGTCGCGATTGATCGCCGTGCTGGACTGGGAGATGGCCACGCTCGGGGACCCCCTCATGGATCTCGGTGTCTTCCTGGCCTACTGGACACGGCCGGAGGACCCCCCGGATCTGATCGAGGCCCGTCTGAGTCCCACGTTGCTGCCGGGCACGCCCAGCCGGACCGACGTGGTGGAGCTCTATGCCCGCGCGAGCGGCACCGACGTGCACGACATCGTCTTCTACTATGCTTTCGGGCTGTTCAAAGTGGCTGTGATCGTCCAGCAGCTGTATGCACGGTTCGTGGCCGGCAAGACAGCGGACCCGAGATTCGCCCGCCTCATCGACGGAGTGCGGGCACTGAGCCAGGTCGCGTGGCAGTCGGTGCAGAAGGGTCGGATCGACCGGCTGTTCTGATCGTAGCGGGGGTCGGTGGGCCGCCAGGCCGCTCAGGGGAACGCGTATCGCTCACATCTGTTGATCGCCCCCAATCAGCTCGACATGCACTTCGTAATCTCTCCCCAACTCAGCGATCCCTCCATCGAACGTCGCGAGTGCCCCTCGCCGCCGAATCGTGAGCGCGAGCAGGTGCGCGTCCGTCACCTGACTGTGCCCGACGACGCGCGTGAAGAGGCCCGACTCGTCATCAACCAGCGAAGTGTCGTCAACCCAAAAGCGGTGATTCCCCAATCGCCGCATTTGAGCCAGAAGCCCGATCACCTCAGCGGGAGTCTTGGCGTCGGGGATCGCACGCCGGTTCGACGACACGCGCACGAAGCCGGACTCGGTGGTCGGGCACGTGGCCCAGCCAGCGTCGCGGGCGGCGGCGAACCACTCCACCGCCCGAGTGTGGTGCACGTGATTCGGCCACGCGAGCGCCACGAGGACGTTCACGTCAAGAAGTCGAGTCAGAGGTCCTCCAGCGCCGACTCCACCATCTCGGGGGTGATCGGCGGGGCGTCCTCGCGCACCATGAATACCGGTAGGTCGCGTTCATAGCCGAGCTCCGCATCGGGCCTCAGGGCCCGACGAACGAGCGACGACACCCACGGGTGCGACTCCGGGTCTCTAGGGCTTCGCCTCACCACGAAGCTAGATCAGGAGCCGTGCACCAACGCCGGCTGCCGTCAGCCCGCCTCGATGGCGGCGCGCAGCGCCCGATCGAAGGTGTGAGTCCGACCCACTCCGCGACGACGGCAACAAGCCAGATGAAGCAGATCTCGAGCGGATAGCTCGGGGTGTCGGACGATGGAGGAGCGCGCCAGCGCGAGATCGTCGGGCTCGATGGACCAGATGTCGACCACCCTCGAGGTCGCCAGGGTCCACGCCTTGTCGAGCGCCTCGAGCCGCTCGACCGGAAGGTAGATGTGCATGAGCTCCAGGAGGACCTCACACGAAGTGACCAGTGCTTCCGAGCCGTGCATTGCGTCCAGGAGGATTCGGCGAGCCGGGTCACGCAGCGGGTGAGGACGACCTACCGCATACACGAAGATGTTCGTGTCGACGAAGATCACTGCGCCTCGAGGCCTCCGGTGCGGGACTCGTGGATCAGCCGTTCGTGCTCCTCCCAGTCGGGCTCGGTAGCCTCAGTCCCCTGATGCAGCCGATCGCAGTCCTGGAAAAACGACTCCAGATCCTCGACGGTGTCGAGCTTCCGCTCAACATCATACTTCGTCGCTTTCTCCCGGACCGCCTCCCTTATCCAGCGGCTCAGTGTCGTGCCCTCACGCTCCGCCATGGCACGGTAGCGCTCCTTCTCCTCCGCCGGCAGCACGATATGAATGCGAGCTTTCACAGGGTGTTCTCCTCGATACGATACACATAAATATTGTGTATACACACGAGATATACAACGGAACTCTCGCGCGAGAACCCTAGGCCGGATCGAGCGGCTGCTGGATCCTAGCGCTGATACCTGAGGGGTCGTCCTCCCGACCAGGGTAGCGCCCTCGGGTATGCCTGAAGACGGTATGAGTCGCCGCCGCCACCCGACCCCGGCCGGCCGTGGACCTCAGGAATCCTCGATGGCGCCGCGAGCGGGGGGGCTGCCATCCGGGTGCCCCGCCGGAGTTCCCTAACCGCAGCGAGGCGCTCCATCCCGGGCGCGACATGCACGCCGTAGAGCATCTCGATGAGCGCCCTGTCGACGGGCGCATACTCGCTCACGCGAGAGGAGCCCTGGTAGAAGATGCTCTCGGGAAAGGTGAACGAGTCCTGCATCAGCCCAAGCATCTGCGTCACTTCCTCACGGATCAGGTGACGCCTCAGCTCCGGATCGACATCGTTCGCGATCAGAACGACCGAGCGGTAGAGGACCTGGCTCGCGTCCCACCACACCCAGAAGAAGCCGACATTGCCTGGGACGTATTGGGGTAAGATTCCCGGGAACTGTGCACGCGGTGCGAAGTGGAGCTCGACCGCGGCATCGCTCTCCACCAGCGAGACCTGGGCACTCGTCATGAGGGCGTTGAGCTCCCCGAGCACACGCTCGAGCGTCGCGCGGTCCTCCTCGGTCGGAGAGCCATTCACGCGGATCGTCGGGCCCACGGCCCATCGCCTGACAAGGGGTGTCGCGCCACCGAACTCGGCGCCGAACGCGATCTCCGCGAAGTAGTCGATCTCCGTCGCCGCATATCCGCCATCGCGCGGGAGTACGCGGAGATCGATCGAGCCGGATGCCGCGGCCGCGGTCACATCGATCCGGACGGATCCGGGCCGGCGGGCCTCGACCAGCCCGGCTATGACCCCGGCTACTGATGTGTCGCGCGACGCCCACGACAGCGGGGCCGCGCCGGCCGACGTGCTCGCGGTCAGGCGAAGTTCATCCCCAACGACGATGTCCGTCGACGCCGGCGCATCGATGACGATGATTACGTCCGAGCGAGGCTCCGCGGGAGAGTCTCCGCACGCGCCGAGCGCGAGACAGCAGAGCACGCACGATAGCGGCCGGAGGCGCATCGGGAACCTTATTTGGGCATTCGCAGTGGGCGGAGGGACCGTTGGCGACCGGAAATATAGGGCGCGATGTGGTGGACGAGCCAGGGACGCCGTCGCTGAAAGCCCGTCGCAGAGTTAACATGCGCCCACTCAACAGAGGGGGATCCATGAGCAACCTCATACGACGAGCGTTCCTGAGCAGCGTCTTCATTGCGACTGCGCTGACCGGAGCTCAGGCGCAGAGTGACCTGACCATAGAGCAGGTCAAGGACGGGCTCTATGTGATCATCGGTAGTGGTGGGAACGTCGGCGTACGTGTCACCTCGGAAGGAGTGATCCTGATCGACGACAAGTTCCCCCGAAACTTCACCGAGATTCAGGAACTGGTCAGTCAGGTGAGCGATCAACCGGTGAGATACGTCCTCAACACGCACCACCACGGGGACCACACAGGTGGCAACGTAGAGTACATTGACATTTCCGAGGTCATCGCCCACCAGAATGCCCGGGACAACATGGTGAGGGGCAACCAGGATGCGCCGCCGAGGGTGGTCTTCACGGATCAGACTGCCATCTATCTCGGGGGCGTCGAGGTCCGAGCGTTCTATATGGGCCGCGGACATACCAACGGTGATGCCGTGATCTACTTCCCCGACCTCAAGACCGTGCATGGCGGTGACCTGCTGCACCGCATCGCGCCGTTCATCGACTACGGGAATGGCGGTAGTAGTGAGGGTTGGGTGGGGACTCTGAACAACATCCTGGCGCTCGACTTCGACACCGCCATCCCCGGCCACGGTGCGGTCATGAATCGGAACGACGTCGTGGAGTTCCGCAATCAGATGGAGGCGGTTCGCGCCCGCATGACGGAGCTGATCAGGTCGGGTATGCCCAAGAGTGACGCGTCCGAGCGCATAAGGACGCAAGAGCTCAGCTGGACGATGCAGGAGAACGGTCTCTTCATGCAGAGAAGCGTGCCCGGCTTCTATGATGAGATTGCGGCTGAGTTGCGGAACTAGCCCAACCCGGGCCGCGTTCCGTCGAAATCTTGGTAGAGGTCTGCGCTATGAGAACCAGATGCCTTCTTTGCGCTTCGATCGTGATGCTGTCGGTGAGTTCCGGCGTTACCGCGCAAGTAGACGACTTCAACGCCGTTTCCGAGGAGATGCTGCGTGATCCAGCGCCCGGTGATTGGTTGAATTGGAGAAGGACGGACGATGCCTGGGGCTATAGCCCGCTCGATCAGATCACCTCGAACAACGTCGGACAACTTCAGTTGGCGTGGTCGTGGGCCATGGACGACACGGGCGGGCAGGAAGCCGCGCCCCTGGTTCATGACGGAGTCCTATACCTGCCGAATCCGCGCGGGGTGATTCAGGCACTCGATGGCGCCACCGGTGACCTGATCTGGGAGTATCGCCCTGGCATCACGCCACGGGTCGACGGGACGCCGACTTCGGATAACTCCGGGCTACCGGCTGGTACGTTCGCGGGTGTCGGACGTGGAGTTCAGAAGAACATCGCCATCTACGGTGACATGCTTTACGCGGCTACCGGGGATGCGAGCATCGTCGCCGTGGATGCGCGCACGGGAAGAGAGGTGTGGAGAACGGCCGTGGCCGATCCAAGCCTGGGTTACTACTACGTGGCGGGGCCTATCGTAGCCAACGGAACGCTCATTACCGGCATCACCGGATGCGACCGTTACAAGGACGATGTCTGCTTCATCACCGGTCACGATCCACTCACGGGAGAAGAGCTGTGGCGCACCTCGACCGTGGCGCGCCCAGGTGAGCCTGGCGGTGACACTTGGAGTGATCTGCCGTTGATGTTCCGGGCAGGAAGCGACGCCTGGATCGCCGGGAGTTACGACGCAGAGACGAATCTGGTCTACTGGGCGACCTCCCAGGCCAAGCCCTGGGCCAGAGCGCAACGTGGCACCGCAGGGGACGCGCTCTACACCAACTCGAGCCTGGCGCTCGATCCAGACACCGGGGAATTGGTCTGGTACTACCAGTACCTGCCTGGCGAGACCCACGACATGGACGAGGTGTTCGAGAGTGTGCTGATCGACCTCGACGGGCGAAAGTCGCTGTTCAAGATGGGCAAGCTGGGGATTCTATGGCAGCTGGATCGTACTACGGGAGAATTCATTCACGCTATGGACATCGGGTATCAGAACATCCTCGACGTCGATCCAGCGACCGGCCAAATCAGGTACCGCCCCGGGATGATCCCGGAGCTCGGTGTCGAGATCCACATGTGCCCCAGCACATCGGGATTCAAGAGCTGGCGTGCGATGGCGTACAGCCCGCAAACCAGGGCTCTGTACATCCCGATAACGCTCAATTGCGAGCGCGCGACGTTCGGGCCCGTCGATCGCATCCCGGGTGGTGGCGGCACAGGCCCGCTACGACGCATCAACACCGTGCATCCGGCAGCGGAGGGCAACCTGGGTGAGTTGCTGGTCGTGGATATCACCAACGGAGAGATCAAGTGGCGTCATCGCACGCCTTCACCGATCAACACCGCCGCGCTCACGACCGCAGGGGGTTTGGTCTTCGCCGGAGATTGGGATCGACACATGTATGCCTACAATGCGGAAACCGGTGACATCCTCTGGCAGACACGCCTGCCCACCTCTGCGCAAGGCTTCCCGATTTCCTATCTGGCCAACGGCAAGCAGTACGTGGCCATGCCGGTGGGGACCGGAGGTGCCAGTTGGTCCACGATGCTACCCAATGACCTGGCACCCACGATTCGTCGTCCACGCAACGGCAACTCGATTCACGTGTTCGCGCTACCGGGCTCATGATAGGACGGCGCGGCTTCACTTTTCTCGTCCTCCTCCTGCTGCCTACGTCTGCAGCCTGCGCCGGAAGCACAGTGGGCCGGCCCGGAAGCACAGTGGCCGAGTCCGGAAACACAGTGGGCGAGGGTGCAAACACCGTCTGGAGCGGCGTCTATTCTGAGCGCCAAGCAGAACGGGGCGCAGCCGAGTACCGGGAAACTTGCTCATCCTGCCATTCCGACGATCTACGCGGCAACAGCAATTCGCCGAGCTTGATCGGAGCGAGCTTCATGTTTCTCTGGGCGGACAGATCTCTTGGTGAACTGTTTACGAGCATCCAGACGCTGATGCCGACCAACGCTCCCAACAGCCTGCCGACTCAGAGCTATCTCGACATCCTGGCCTATATCATGGAAGTCAACGAGTTCCCCGCTGGCGAGACCGAACTCGTAGCTGACCCTGCCGTACTCAGCCGAATCCTGATTACACCGACGTCCGAGCCGTCAACTCCGTCTCAGTCGGGCGATCAATCCCCATGAGATGATCTTCGTTTGGACCGCCCAGGTTGGAGCGTCGGTCGGGACAACGCAGTGGCTCGTGTTGCGTCGCTACATGTCGCAAGCCAGTTGCCGGCTACCCCTCGCTCTGCGCAGGCGGGAGCGGGGGCGCTCGCCCGGCCCATTTTGGCACCTCGCCGGTCAGACTCTCCAGAAACGCGAGCAGATCGTCTTTTTCCTGATCGGTTAGACCCAGCGGGTTCATCTTCTGGTCGAGCCAGGGATTCGGCTCGCCGCCACGGTCGTAGAAATCGAGCACCTCTGCGAGCGTAGCCATACTGCCGTCGTGCATGTACGGTGCCGTCTCGGCCACGTTGCGCAGCGTCGGCGTCTTGAAGGCGCCCTGATCCCCTTCCCGTGCGGTCACGACGTGCCGACCGAGGTCAGGCTCCGCGTTGCTCATGCTGACACCGATGTTGTGGTAGAGGTCGAACGGCGCGTCCGTTAAGTTGGGTGGTACGTGACAGGCGGTGCATCCCGCCTTGACGCGCGCCAGCTCCGCACCGCGCCGCACGGCATCCGACACCGCGGCCGTGTCACGCTCCTGCTCCCACCGGTCCCAGGGGGAGTCGCCCGCCAGCACAACCCGCTCGAACGTGGCGATCGCCTTGCCAACGAGGTCGGTGCTGATCCGGTCGGCGCCAAAGACCCGCTGAAACTGCTGCCGGTATCCGGGAATCTCGTTGAGGCGCTCTTCGACCCCTTCCAGCGTGAACGCCATCTCAATGGGGTTCTGGATCGGTCCAAGCGCCTGGTCCTCCAGGGAAGGAGATCGGCCATCCCAAAACTGCGACTCGCTGAAGGCAGCGTTGACCACAGTGGGCGCCTGGCGCCCACCCACTGCGTCTCCTACGCCCACGGAGCCCCGTCTGGGATCGGCGAACCCGGCGCTCGACACGTGACACGATGCTCAGCTGATCGTGTTGTCCACAGACAAGCGGGAGTCGTAGAAGAGCTGCCAGCCGAGCGCCACCTTCTCGGGCGTCACCGGGTTGTCCTCGGGAACCTTCAGCAGCTCGGCATCCAACCCCAGAGGTAGCGGCGGAATGTCCGGACCTCCGCAAGAAAGTCTCCACCTGGCTCACCGCAGCCAAGGCTGGTCAAGATGATGGAGGCGCTGACACAAAGAATCGGGAGCGGGATTCGCATAGCTCCACCCCCGGCAGGCGGGTTACAGCAGTTGAGGTGCATCATCATTTGCGATTCCGGTGTCGACCGCAAGTCAATAGTTGAAGTGGACGGCGGTTCGCCGTGAGCATGTAGGTGAACCCTTGTGAAGAGACCCCTTGAGGTTAGCGCGCGGTACGATAAGTTAGGCAAGCATAAATTTATAATTAGCGCGTGCCTAGATTGCATCGTAGCGTAGACATCGAGTTGGACATGGCCGACGACCCAACGCTCTCGCGGTCACATGAGGACTACCTCAAGGTCATTTACGACCTCGAGGCTCGGTTCGGTGTCGCGCAGACCAACGCCATCGCCGAAGTGCTGAACCTCGCGCGCCCATCTGTGAGCCAAATGATGACAAGGCTTGCTGAACTGGGATTGGTCAACTATGAGCGGCATCGCGGGGTGCGTCTGACGAAGTCCGGACGCAAAGCGGCATTACAGGTGCTTCGACGCCACCGCATCATCGAGACGTACCTGATCGAAAAGCTCGGGTACGAGTGGGACAACGTCCACGCCGAGGCGGACCGCCTCGAGCACGACGGGTCCGATGAGCTCGTGGAGGCTATGGCGCGCGCCATGGGGAATCCGCGATACGATCCCCACGGTGCGCCGATTCCCACCTCGGCCGGAGATTTGGAACAGCCCGAGGTCGTTCTGATGACAGAGCTTTCCGTTGGTGCCGCTGGCGAGCTTCGGATGGTGGGCGATCACGACCCGGAGCGTCTGCGGTTTTTGGCTTCGCTCGGGCTGAAGCCGGGAACGCGTTTCAAGGTGTTGGCGCGCCAGCCGTTTCATGGCCCCCTCACGCTGCGGGTCGAAGGTGCGGACCAACGGGAACAGGTGGTCGGGTTCGAGTTAGCCAACTCGCTTGCGTGTACGACAGGGGAGGAGTAACGCCATGAGAGGTCGACGTACGATGACTCGCCGCGATCTGTTGAAGGGCGGTGCCCTCGGAGCCGTTGGGGTGGCCGCTACTGCGAAGGTCGTGGGTGCCGCGGAAAAGCTGGCGCGGCTCGAGGCACCGCATGATCCCAACACTGCCGGGACGGTTGGCACCGTCACGGATGTCTCGTTGGATCCGGTGGCATTTCTCGAAGAGTTCGATTTCGGAAAGGTGTCCACCCTTCCGGACGGCCAAACGTTGCGCAGGTTCGAGATCCGCGCGGTCGATCGCGAGATCGAG
The DNA here is from genome assembly GCA_022560615.1 of Gemmatimonadota bacterium. Lineage (NCBI taxonomy): Bacteria > Pseudomonadati > Gemmatimonadota > Gemmatimonadota bacterium. Next base: position 59,209 of record JADFSR010000012.1, on the reverse strand, counting down.
ATTGCGCCGGGTGTCTTCTTTCCGGCGTGGGCGTATAACGGACAAGTGCCGGGGCCGACTCTCCGAGCCACGGAAGGAGACTTGGTCCGCGTGCGGTTTCACAACCGGAGCTCGCACCCGCATACGATTCATTTTCACGGCATTCACGCGGCGAACATGGATGGCGTGTTCGAGGTGGTTCAGCCCGGCGAGACCTTCGTGTACGAGTTCGTCGCTAGGCCGTTCGGACTGCATCTGTACCACTGTCATACGATTCCCGTTCGCAAGCACATCGCCAAGGGGTTGTACGGAACCTTCATCATCGATCCGAAGGATGGGCGTCCGCCGGCGCGTGAGATGGTGATGGTGATGAATGGGTTCGACACCAATTTTGACGGCGAAAACGAAGTGTATGCCGTTAACACGGTGGCGTTCGCCTATAAACAGAATCCCATCGTAATCCGAAAGGGTGAGTTGCAGCGCATTTATCTCGTGAACACGCTCGAGTTCGATCCGGTCAATTCGCTTCACCTGCACGGGCAGCTGTTCCATGTGTACCGGACCGGAACGAGTCTGCAGCCGGCTGACTACACGGACACGATCATGATGTGCCAGGGTGAGCGGCACGTGCTGGAGTTTACGTTCGACGAGCCCGGGCTATTCATGTTCCACGCTCATCAATCTGAATTCAGCGAGCTGGGTTGGATGGGTCTGTTCAACGTCGTTGAGGTGCTTGCATGATGCACTCCAAAGCTGCGTTAGTTGGTTGGGGGCTCCTGCCCATCGCGCTGCTGACGGTCGTGGCCGTCATAATGACCAACACCGGTCTGCTGGACATTCTCCGGCCAGCTCCGCCCGTGGAAGAGATCGCCTTTGAGCGAGTGAGCTTGGCGCCGGGCGAGATCACGCTTCAAGTCGTGAACGGGGGCCCTGATCCTGTGACGATCGCCCAGGTGACCGTCGACAACGCATTCTGGGATTTTTCGATTGTCCCTTCGGCGATGATCCCACGCTTGGGGAGGGCCACGATCACGATTCCCTACCCATGGGTTCAGGAAGAGGCGTACGAGGTTGCATTACTCAGCTCGACCGGCGTTACGTTCTCCCACGAGATTCCGGTTGCGATGGTCACCCCACGTCTCGGACCGGCTTTCTTTGGAATCTTTGCCGCGATCGGTGTGCTGGTCGGCGTCATCCCCGTGGCGCTCGGTCTTCTGTGGCTTCCGTTTCTGCGACGCCTAGAACAGAAATGGATTCACTTTGCCCTCGCGCTGACCGCCGGGCTGTTGGTCTTCCTTGGCGTCGATGCTATGGAAGGGACCCTGGAGGCCGCCGCCCAGGTCGGCAGTGCGTACCAGGGGACGCTGGTTGCGCTCATGGGTGTGGTGGGAGCCATGCTGTTCCTGCAAGTCCTGACGCGACGTCGGCTTCACAATGAAGGCGTCCAGGGTCGCATGGCGGTGGCCTTCTTGGTGGCCGTTGGCATCGGGTTTCACAACCTCGGAGAAGGGCTGGCGATCGGAGCGGCGTATGCACTGGGCGAAGCCGCCCTCGGCTCGTTTCTCATCGTCGGGTTCATGCTCCACAACACCACTGAGGGCCTGGCGATCATCTCGCCCATCGCCAAGGACCGTCCCACTCTACGAACGCTGATGAGTTTGGGGTTGGTCGCCGGCGTGCCAACGATTGCGGGGGCTTGGTTGGGTGGCATCGCTTACTCGCCATTGTGGGCCACCCTGTTCCTGAGCATAGGCGTCGGCGCGATCGCACAGGTAGTGGTCGCGTTATACAAGATGGTGGCGCGCCAAAGCCCCGAGACAGTATGGACGCCGTTAACGGCCGGCGGCCTGATGGCCGGTCTCGTCGTCATGTACACCACGGGGCTGTTCATCGCTTTGTGATGCGCCAGCGGGCGGGTTGTGACCATGCGTGAAGCGCGTCACTCCAAACCCACTCGACGAGAGTATATCCCATGCGTACCGCGCTTATCGTCGCAGCAGTAAAGCTCACGACGGCGGTGATCCCGGTTGCGGTCTCCGCGGCACAAACTGACACTGTGGCCGTTGTTGGCCATGAGTCTGCGCCGGGTGGGCAGTCGGCCATACCACAGGCACTCTCACCGCTCCAGCTCAGCGGGACTATCCTCGGGCTGTTCGATGCGTTGGAGCAGGACGAGCGGGCAGCCACGGATCCCGTGCGCTCGCAGTTCGAGTTCGCGATCAATATCGACTTGGAATGGCAGCTGAGCCCCCACGTCCACGGCGTCGCCCAGTTACAGAGCGGCACCGGCGGAGGACACCCGACCGGCCTCAAGCCGCTGCTCGTTCGTCGTAGCGGTCCTGTGCGTGGCGGCCTTCTCCGGTACCGTTGGCCTGTCGGGCTCGGTCGTGGCGTTGGAGTATCTGGGGCCGATGGCGGGGGCGGGGGCAGGTCTCTTCGCCGCAATCCTCCTGGCCGGGTACCTTCGCCTGGCGGCCATGCCCGAGCCGGAAGGCGCGCCGACGGCCTGACGGGAAACCCGCGGTCAGGCCGAGCCATCTTCTTCAGCGGGCAGCACCACATTCAACACGAGTGCGCTCAGCCCACCAGTGATCAGCCCCGACCCGAAGAATGTGCGCACCCAATCCGGCATGCTCTGCAATACGTCGGGCCGTAGCTCGATCCCCAGCCCCAGCCCGAGCGAGACTGCCAGGACGATCATGTTTCGCTGGTTGAGCTCGACGCCCCGTTGCAGTATCGCCACACCGCTCGCGAAGATCATGGAGAACATGATGAGGCCGCCTCCTCCGATGACCGGCGCGGGAATAGTGGCGAAGCCGGCACCGACGACGGGAACGAGGCCGAAGACAACCAGGATTACGCCCGAGATCGCCGTGACGTGGCGGCTCACGACACCCGTGAAGTTGACGAGGCCGACGTTCTGCGAGTACGACGTGTTCGGGAACGCACTGAAGAGCGCAGCTACTCCGCTCATGACTCCGTCGGCGATCAGTCCGCCTCTCAACTCCTCGGTCGTCGCGTCGCGCTCGACCGCGGCGAGCGTAGCCGAGATGTCCCCGATGGTCTCCATGGCGCTGATCACGTAGATGAACGCCATGAGCAGAATGGCATCGGCATGGAATTCCAGCCCGAACGCCAGCGGTCGGGGAGCGGCGAGCAGGCCGGCCGCCGAAACGGCGGAGAAGTCCACCCTCCCCAGCGTGATCGCGAGCGCGTACCCGGCCACGGCGCCCACGAGCAGGCTCGCGTGGCTGAGGAAGCCCTTCGCGAATCGGTTCAGCAGCAGCGTCACCGAGAAGACCACCCCCGCCATCACCAGGTTCGCAGGTGCCCCGTAGTCGGGAGCTGCCACCCCGCCCGCCGCGTAGTCCATCCCGACGGGGATGAGCGTGAGCCCGATGAGCATCACGACGATTCCGTTAACCAGCGGCGGGAACAAAGTCCGAAGGCGGCTGATCGAGAAGCCGAGCACGGTCTCCACAAAAGATAAGGCCGTGCGCAAGGGGGTCGCAGTGTACGCGCAACCGTACAATGTTGTACGCATACCCGTACAATCCGCGCGGGGAACGGCGTGCGTTTCACTGAAGGCTGGTACGGAAGGGGTGACCCGAACTAGGTTGAGCTGGGGTGGTGACCCCGGACTTTGTAGGAGGAGGTTAGGATGAACAAAGGAGCGATACTGTCCCTGCTGGTCGCGGGGCTGGTCACTGGCAGCTACATCGAGTTCCAGGTCAACCAAAGGGATGACGATGTGGTCGACGTCATCGAGGCGGGGGTTCCCGAGGCTCCGACGTTCACGCCGTACTCGGTGGCTCCGTCCATTTTGAACCGAGCCGACATCGTGCGGGCGATGGAGCGGGAGTATCCGCCGCTCCTGCGGGACGCCGGAATCGGTGGCACGGTCAGGGTCTACTTCTTCATCGACGAAAACGGACGTGTGCAGGACCGGCAGATCGATGAGAGTTCTGGGCACCAGGCCCTGGACGCCGCCGCGATGGCGGTCTTTGATATCTACAGATTTTCCCCGGCGCTGAACCGCGATAAGGCGGTTCCAGTGTGGGTGAGCTTCTCGATCACGTTCCAGGTTCGGTAATCCGGCGAGTCATTGGTCCTATACGGCACGTGCGGGCAGGTGCCTGGTTGGAGACGCGCGCCCTGGGGGAGCGATCTCACCGAACCCGAGAGGGACTGCCCGCACTTCTAACTGAAGCTGAGCCAGGTCACCGCCTCACTCCCTAACGATTGCTGTTGTCGCGGGTGAACCTGAGGGTCGCGCGCTGCACTTGCGGGCGGCACATTGATCAAGAATCGCGAGACGTCGATCCACCCCGATTAGAGGCAATTGGGGATTGGCGATGAAGAGCTACGTCATCGGGCGTGAGAGAAAGTCCTGGGTCCTCCGCCGCTCCGGAAGTCTCGATCAGATGTTCACGGACGAGGAGCTCGTAGCCGTCAGGGAGCATGCTGTTCGAACGACTCCGCGGGTGGGCGCCTTGCACGCTTCGGATACGTGGAGAGGTCCGAGAAGAGTGGGAGCTCGGGCACCGAGATGGCCAGTGGGTTCAGGTGGAGATAGGGAACACCCCCTATACAACGCGCTCTTCCCGCACAACTGCATCCACATCGAGAACATGGGCGGAGAGATCTCATCCCCCGAGCTGCAGAATCAGCGCCTGACCATCGGGTGCTTTCCGTGGAAGTTCAAAGGCGGTGAGGCAGCCTTCGCGCGCACGGTGGCGTTCGTAGGAGAGTTTCCGAGCTGAGTGATCTAGCGGCTCTCAGCGCCACGGAGCTCGCCCGCCTGGTTTCGACGGGCGAGGTGTCACCGGTCGAAGTCACTCAGGCTGCGCTCGACCGCGTGGAGCGATACAACCCGACGTTGAACGCGGTGGTTACGCCGAACGAGCGAGCGCTCGACGACGCGCGAGACCTCGAGGCGTCGCTCGCCGCCGGCGCGCAGCCCGGCCCCCTGTGCGGCGTCCCCGTCGGCATCAAGGACATCACCGACGTGGCAGGTCTGCGCACCACGTACGGCTCGCCGCTCTTTGTCGACAACGTTCCAGACGCGGACGCGCTCGTAGTCGAGAGGCTGCGCAGCGCTGGGGCCATCATTCTCGGCAAGACCAACACCCCGGAGTTCGCCGCCGGTGGCAACACCTTCAACGAGGTCTTCGGCCGCACGCGGAATCCTTGGAACCCGGCGCTGAGCGCGGGCGGCTCCACGGGGGGCGGGGCCGCCGCCTTGGCGAGTGGGATGATCGGAGTGGCGGAGGGCACCGACCTGGGTGGGTCGCTGCGGATTCCGGCGTCGTTTTGCGGGCTGGTCGGCATCCGCCCCTCACCGGGACTCGTACCGACGTACCCGACGGCTTGGCCGTGGGACGACCTGGCGGTGACCGGACCCATGGCGCGCACCGCGGGGGACGTCGCGTTGGCGCTTCGAGCCATGGCGGGACCCGACCCACGCTCCCCCATGAAGCAGCCGCTGAACGGGCGGGACTTCGTGGGCGCCGTTGCCGAAGCGAGACTCGAAGGGCTGAGGCTCGCGTACTGTCCTGACATCGTCGGCCTGGGCATCGACGCGTCCGTGGAGGAGCGCTGCCGTTCTGCCGCCTTCGGTCTCGCGGACGGTGGCGCCCGGGTCGAGCCGGTCGATCTCGCCTTCTCGGACGGCCGCAAGGCGTTCCTGCACCTGCGGGGCGTCTGGATGGTGGCGCACATGCGGGAGCACATGGACCGCCTCGCGGAGCTCGGTGACAACGTGCGCGGCAATATCGAGGCAGGCCTGAAAGTGACGACCGAACAGGTCGCCTGGGCACATGCGGTTCGCGGGCGAATGTGGGCGTTCTTCGAGCGGTTCTTCGAACGCCACGACTTCCTGTTGACCCCCTCGATGGCCGTTTCCCCGTTCCCGGTAGAGCAGAACTATCCGGAAACGGTGGGAGGCCGCGCGATGAAGACCTACGTGGACTGGATCGCTCCGACGTTCACGCTGAGCCTCACGGGCTTGCCCGTCGCTTCCGTCCCGTGCGGACTCGACGCAAACGGACTGCCCGTTGGACTCCAAGTGGTAGGTCCGCCCCTCGGAGAGGAGCGGGTCCTGGGGCTGTGTCGACTCATCCAGGAGGCGTACCCCATCGGGGGACCGGACCTGGAGGCGCTGGAGAGCGGCTCAGAGACCCAAGGTCGCGAAGACTGAGCTGGATGGGGAAGAAGATGCCAAGGCGTGGTATCGTATGATGTCGTGCGAAGCCCCCGGAGAGGGCATGGCAAGGGAGAAGAGATGAAGGCAGTCAACGACGTCGCGGTCCACCCTGACGGTCGCACGGAGGCCGAGGTAGCGGAGAACTCCGACCACGAATCGCGGGGCCGTCACGTCGCAGTGGCCGATCGCACGACCCACCCGGAGCGGGCCGGCCCGCTGCCGAGAACGCGGTTGAGCGAACGGGGGCACGCCCGGGAGGATCCCCGCCCTTTGTTCGACCCGAGGCGGGGATGGTTCCGCCGCTTGGAGCGGCGGGTCAGCAACGCCCTTGCTACTAGGGTCTTCCCGCGAGTGCAGGGTCTGTCCGGTCTCTACGACAGGCAGCTCAGAGCCGGCTTGGTCCTCTCGGAGACCGAGGTCGAGTTGGCCTCGCTGGCACCGGCGTTCGATGGTCTGCGCATACTCTTTGTCAGCGACGTTCACGCGGGTCCCTTCGTCTCCGCGAAAACGCTCGTGCACACCTTCCAACGTTTGCTTACCACCGAGCCCGACGTGATCCTGGTGGGCGGTGACCTCGTGACTGCCACCTTGGAGGACTTCGTCGAGAGCCGGGAGGCGTTCCGGAAGCTCCGGGCGCCCATGGGCGTCTTCGCCGTGCTCGGTAATCACGATCACTACACGAGGGACGCAGACCGACTCCGAGACATGATCGAGGACGTGGGTATCCGGGTGCTCCACAACCGCTCCGTCGCTCTGGAGCGCGGTGACGCCTCCCTGTCGCTGGTCGGGGTGGACGATCTGGTCGCAGGTCGGCCGAATCTCGAAGCGGCTCTGGCGGGCACACATGCTCCGGTCCTCCTTCTGGCGCACAATCCCGATCTCGCCTTCGACGCGGCCCGCAGCGGGGTGGCCTTGATGCTTTCGGGGCACACGCACGGTGGGCAGATCCGTGTTCCCGGCCTCCCCGTCCTGGTACGACAGAGTCGGTACCGCCTGGATGAAGGCCGCTATCGGGTCGGCCCGATGGATCTCGTGGTCAGCCGCGGACTCGGTGCGGCCGGGCTACCCGTCCGCTTCGCCTGTCCGCCTGAGGCCGTGCTGATCCGCCTACGGGCGGGCACTCCCTTTCTGAGCGGCTAACGTCGTCTCAGACACTCTCGCCTCCGAGGAACATCCAGGTTTCCACGACGGTGTCCGGGTTGAGGGAGATGCTGCCGATTCCCTCGTCGACGAGCCACCGGGCGAAATCGGGGTGGTCCGACGGCCCTTGACCGCAAATCCCGATATACTTGTCGCGACGAACGCAGGCCTTGATGGCCATGCTCATGACCGCCTTGACAGCTTCGTCGCGTTCGTCGAACAGGTGGGCGATTACCCCCGAGTCTCGGTCCAGCCCGAGGGTCAACTGCGTCAAGTCGTTGGACCCGATCGACATCCCGTCGAAGTGATCGAGGTACTGATCGGCCAGCAGCGCATTCGTCGGCAACTCGCACATCATGATGATCGTCAAGCCGTCCTCGCCCCGTCTGAGCCCGTTGGCGGCGAGCAGCTCTACGACGCTCTCCGCTTCGGCGACGGTTCGCACGAACGGGACCATGATCCAGATGTTGTCGAGGCCCATGTCGTTGCGAACCCTCCTGAGAGCTTGGCACTCGAGCTCGAAGCAAGGTCTGAAGCTCTCCTCGACATAACGAGATGCCCCGCGAAACCCGAGCATGGGGTTCTCCTCATGGGGCTCATAGGCGGCACCACCGATCAGGTTCGCGTACTCGTTCGACTTGAAGTCCGAGAGGCGAACGATGACCGGCTCGGGGGCGAAGGCCGCTCCGATCGTCGCGATCCCCTCGACGAGCTTGGTCACGTAGAAATCGACGGGATCCCCGTAACCCGCCATCTGTTCGCGGATCATCGCCTGCACTTCTGCGGGCTGGCTGTCGAACTCCAAGAGGGCCCTCGGGTGGACGCCGATCATGCGGTTGATGATGAACTCGAGGCGCGCGAGGCCCACGCCACTGTTGGGGATGGTCGCAAAGTCGAAGGCTTGGTCGGGGTTCCCCACGTTCATCATGATCTTGACGGGGATGTCGGGCAGTGACTCGACCTCGACCTCGGACTCCTCATAGGCGAGGAGTCCCTCGTAAATCACGCCGGTATCTCCTTCGGAGCAAGAGACCGTGACCTCGGTGTTGTCCCCGATGAGCTCCGTGGCATCCCCGCAGCCGACGACAGCCGGGACACCGAGCTCGCGGGCGATGATGGCAGCATGGCACGTGCGCCCTCCGCGGTTGGTAACGATGGCAGAAGCGCGTTTCATGATCGGCTCCCAGTCGGGATCGGTCATGTCGGTGACCAGCACATCCCCCCTCTGAACACGACCCATCTCTTTCACATCGTCGATCACCCGAACGGTACCCTGTCCTATGCGGTGGCCGATGGCTCGGCCGGTAAGCAAGACGCGCGACTTTTCCCTCAAGGCGAAGCGCTGCACCGAGCGGCCGGATCGGCTCTTGACGGTCTCGGGACGTGCCTGAAGAATGTGCAGCTTCCCGGTATTGCCATCCTTGCCCCATTCGATGTCCATGGCGCGTCCGTAGTGCTCCTCGATAACCAACGCCCGCCGTGCGAGAGCGATGACGTCGTCGTCAGTGAGCGAGAAGCTGGCCTGATCTTCCGGCGCCACGTCTACGACTCGGGTCGTTTCACCCGGCCTCGTCGCATCCCCAAACTCCATCTTTACCGCTTTCTGACCGAGCGTCCGCCGCAGAATCGGCTGTCTCCCAGCCCTCAAAGCCGGCTTGTAGACATAGAACTCGTCCGGATTGACCATCCCCTGTACCACGGTTTCCCCAAGCCCGTATGAAGAAGTGATGAAGACGACGTCTCGGAATCCCGAGTCGGTGTCGAGGGTGAACATCACGCCGCTGGCGCCCAGATCGCTCCGGACCATGTGCTGGACTCCGACTGACAGCGCGGCCTGATCGTGATCGAAGCCCTGGTGCACGCGGTACGAAATGGCGCGGTCGTTGAAGAGCGACGCGTAGACCTCGTGGATGGCTCGCAGCACGTTGGGCAGACCCGAGACGTTGAGAATCGTATCCTGCTGTCCGGCGAAGGAGGCGTCGGGAAGGTCTTCCGCCGTCGCCGACGAACGCACCGCGACCGAGATCTCGTGACCGCCGGACATCCGGTCCCAGGCCTCCGACACTTCGCCGGTGAGGCGTTCGGACAAAGTCGCCTCGCCGATCCACGCACGGATGTCGGCTCCGATCCGGGCAAGCTCGTCCACGTCGTCCACGTCGAGATGGCCCAGAACGTTCCCGATCCGTTGGTCAAGCCCGTTCTCAGCGAGGAAGTCGCGATAGGCGGCCGCGGTCGTCGCGAACCCGCCCGGAACGTCCACCTCGAGTCCGGAAAGCCGGCCGATCATCTCTCCCAGTGAGGCGTTCTTGCCGCCGACCGTGTCGACGTCGCTCAGGCGCAACCCTTCAAGAGGGAGTACATAAGAATCCATCTGCACCCCTTGTCTTCGGTCGAGATGACGGGGATAGTTGGCTACGACGGGGATAATTGCAGTGTAGCACTCCTAGGAGGAGGCGGAAACGGTGAAGCCGCGGACGGTGTTTTTCGTGTCTGACAACACCGGCGTGACCGCCGAGACGTTTGGCCAGAGCCTGATCGTTCAGTTCGACGGTCTCGAGTTCGACAAGGTCACCGTACCGTTCGTCTCGACCGTGGAGAAGGCACGGAGCACGGTACTCCGCATCAACAGGGCTGCCGAGGCGGACGGCTGCCGCCCCGTGGTGTTCAGCACGCTGGTGAGGGACGAGATCAGAAAGGTGCTGCGGGACAGCAACGGGCTCTTTCTGGATTTCTTCGATGCCTTTCTGGGTCCGTTGGAGAAGGAATTTCAGATGCCATCGGCGCACAGCACCGGTAGGGCACATGGCATCGCGGACCTGAAGGCCTACACGCACCGCATCGAAGCCACCAACTTCGTCCTAGCCACCGACGATGGCTGCAATCTCAAGAGTTACCATCAGGCGGACGTGATACTCGTGGGAGTGTCGCGGTCGGGGAAGACACCTACCTGCCTCTACCTCGCGCTCCAGTACGGTGTGTACGCCGCGAACTATCCGCTCACCGAAGACGAGCTCGAGGACGGCACGCTTCCCGCGGCGCTGATGGAGCACAGGAGCAAGCTATACGGCTTGACCATCTCTCCAGCCCGGCTCTTCCAGATTCGCAAGGAACGGCGTGCCCATGGCCGCTACGCGTCGCTGCCGCAGATCAACTTCGAGCTTCGCCAGGCCGAGAGGGTTTTTGCCCGCCACGGTGTGGCGTGTATCGACACGACGCAGACCTCGATCGAGGGGATCGCCAGCACCATCCTCGAAGCCACAGGAATAGAGCGCCGGCTCTGATTACGCGCTCTCCATGACGATCGCCGGCCTAGCAGCCCGTGGTGGAAGTACAGTGGGCCGCGCGCAGGGGTCTCGCGAGACCTGGAGTAGGCACGACGACGAGTCGTAGTTGTTCTACGGCGAGGAGGAGAAACGACCTCCAGGGCCGCGACCCCCCTGCGCCCAACACCATGTGTGCCATGACAGAACAGTATGTGGGTTACGGTGGCACGGCCCGCTGTACTTCCACCACGGGCTGCTAGCCACCGGGCCACTGCCTACCGTTGCCGGTGACACGGCGCTCCGGTACCGTGTGCGTTCCAGCTCCGACCTCGATGGACAAGACCGATGAAGACCCTACGCTCCGCCCTGCTCACGCTTCTCGTGACACTCGTTGCCGCTCCGGTGGCCACCCCCGCTGCCGCTCAAGAGAAGCGACCCCTGGACCACGCGGATTTCGACCGGTGGAATCGCATCCAGGACGACATCGTCTCCGCCGACGGTCGCTGGCTCGTCTACCGACTCGTGCCCGGAGACGGGGACGCGACGATGATCGTGCAGAGCTTGAACGATGATCGCTCCCTCACGATCGAGCGCGGAGCGCGGCCGGCGTTCACGAGCGATGCGCGGTACCTGATTGCCCTGGTCGCGCCGATGGAAGAAGCGGTTGACGCGGCCCGGGAGGCCAAGGGCGACCGAGAGGATGACGGAGACGCCCAGCCTCACGACTCCCTCGTAGTCGTCGACCTGGCGAAGCTATCCGTCACCCGGATGGCGAACGTGACCTCGTTCCGGCTTCCGGAAGACGACGGCAGCTGGATGGCCTACCTGCTCGAGGCTGACGACGACGAAGAGGAAGAGTCTTCCGAGGAGCCGGCCGCGCAGGAGGGAGACGAAGAGGAGGATGCGGAGGTGCCCCGCGTCGACGATGGCACGGCACTTGTCGCTCGAGCCCTGAACTCGGGACGCGAGTGGCGCTTCGAGCACGCGGTGGAGTACGCGTTCGCAGCCGACGGTTCGACTCTCTTCTACACGGCCTCGGGCGACGACGGCGCCTCAGACGGGGTCTTCCGCGTGGATGGGAGCGGAGCCTCCGAGGCTGTGAGCACGGGCGAGGGGCGCTACGTCGAGCTCGCGGTCTCCGATGACGGCACCGTAGCCTTCCTGACCGACCGGGACGACCGCGAGGACGAGGCTCCGGATTTCGCACTCTACGTGGCAACGGACGGCGAGGCTACGGCCCGAGCGAGCCTGGGTACGGCGGGGCTGCCCAGCGGGTGGGCTCCGAGCGACAACGGCAGCCTCTCGTTCTCAGAGTCCGGCCGGCGGGTCTTCTTCGGCACGACGCACGCGCCCGAGCCCGAACCCGAGGACGAGACTCCAGAGGACGAACGGGTCGTTGTCGACATCTGGAACTGGAAGGACCCGTACCTGCAGCCGATGCAGTTACTGCAGCGGTCTCAGGAGGAAGATCGCACCTACCGGGCGGTGCTGGACCTGCCGAGCGGTCGCGTCGTTCAGCTCGCCACCGAGGACGTTCCCTCCGTCTCAGTCGCCGACCGCGGCGACGGAGCTGTCGCGCTCGGCACGAGCAACCTCGAGTACCGCCAGCTCGTTTCCTGGGATGGACGCTACTCGGACTTGTACTTGGTCGACGTCGAGGATGGTGGAACGCGGCGGATTGCGGAGATGGTGCGTGGCTCCGCGAGCCTTTCTCCCGGTGGCAAGTACGTGACTTGGTGGGACGGCTTCGAGACGGCGTGGTTCGCGGTCGACGTCGAGAGCGGCGAGCGGACCAACCTCACGGAGAATCTCGGCGTACCGGTCCACGATATCCTCGACGACCATCCGGACGCGCTGCGCTCGTACGGATCCGCGGGTTGGACTCGAGGGGACGAGGCGTTCATCGTTTACGATCGCTTCGACGCATGGTCGATCGACCCGACAGGCAGTACCGCGCCTCGCAACCTGACCGAAGGTGTGGGCCGGCAGTCCGACATCCGCTTCCGCGTGCTCGACCTGGACCCGGACGATCCCTACGTGCCGACCGACTCGGACGTGTACCTGACCTCCTTTCATCTGTATACGAAGGCGAGTGGCGTCTACCGGGACCGCTTCGACGGCAACGGAGTGCCTCAGAAGCTCGTGATGGACGACGTGCGCTTCGCGGCTATCCGCAAGGCCGAGTCCGCGGACGTGATCCTGTATGAGCGATCGACCTTCGAGGAATTTCCGGACATCTGGGTGGCCGATGCCGACTTCGCAGACGCGCGCAAAGTAACCGACGCCAATCCTCAACAAGACGAGTACCTGTGGGGCACCGCCGAGCTCGTAGAGTGGACCTCGAACGACGGCATCCCGCTGCAGGGCATCCTGTACAAGCCCGAGGACTTCGACGCGTCGAAGAAGTATCCGATGATGGTGTACTTTTACGAACGCAACTCGGACGGGCTCCACTCGTACACGGTGCCCGCGGCCGGTAGGTCCTCGATCAACCGCAGTTTCTATGTCAGCCGCGGTTATCTGCTCTTCGTGCCGGACATCCCGTACGCAATCGGGTACCCCGGGGAGAGCGCCCTCGACGCAGTCGTGCCCGGTGTCTTGCGACTGCTCGATCAGGGCTTTGTCGATCGCGACAAGATCGGCGTGCAGGGGCACTCCTGGGGTGGGTACCAGATCGCGTACATGGTGACGCGTACAGACCTGTTCGCCGCTGCCGAAGCGGGAGCTCCCGTCGCCAACATGATCAGCGCGTACGGCGGCATCCGCTGGGGTACGGGGATGAGCCGCATGTTCCAATACGAGCGCACGCAGAGCCGGATCGGCGGGTCGCTGTGGGAGCAGCCGCTCCGCTTCATCGAGAACTCGCCGATCTTCACGGCGGACAAGATCAAGACCCCGCTGCTCATGATGCACAACGACCAGGACACGGCGGTACCGTGGGAGCAGGGCATCGAGCTCTTCGTGGCGCTCAGGCGACTCGGTCAGCCGGCGTGGATGCTCAACTACAACGGTGAGGAGCACGGGCTACAAAAGTCCCAGAACCAGCGTGACTGGGCGATGCGCATGCAGCAGTTCTTCGACCACTACCTCATGGACGCGCCAGCGCCCGTCTGGTTGGAGGAAGGCGTGCCGGCCATCCTGAAGGGCAAGGAGCTTGGGCTGGGACTTACGCGGAAGCGCGTGATCTCCGAGCAAGGCGAGGATCGCCGGTGAGTGCGGGGAGCGGAACCATGTCGACCGATCGCAGGGACTTCCTGAGACTCACAGCGGCCACCGCCGGTACCCTGGCGCTGGGAATCACCCCCCAGGCACTCGCGGCCTGGCACGTTCCGCGCCCGGCTCCGCCGGCAAGGAGGGCGATCAGGATCCTCATCCTCGGCGGCACCGGCTTCATCGGGCCCTACCAGGTTCGCTACGCCCTGGAACGAGGCCACACCGTCACCCTCTTCAATCGTGGACGCACCAACACGCACCTCTTCCCCAGGGTGGAACGCCTGGTGGGAGACCGGAACGGCCAGCTCGACTCCCTCGCAGGACGGACTTGGGACGCCGTAATCGACAACTCTCGGTCCAACCCCGAGTGGGTGCGCCTGTCTGCCGAGTTCTTGAAGGACTCCGTGGACCGGTATTTTTACGTTTCGTCGCGCTCGGCCTACGTCGATACGAGCCGCGTCCCGATGACCGCAGACGCCCCGACGTATACCTATGAGACCGCCGGTGTCAGCCGGGATGCCGAGCGGTTGCCCTACGGCCTCGCGAAAGCGCTCTCGGAGAGACAGGCCCAGCGGATCTTCGTGGGACGTGCGAACATCGTGCGGCCCGGGCTCATTATCGGCCCCGACGACGAGTCGGACCGCTTCACCTACTGGCCGGTGCGCATCCATCGGGGCGGCGAGGTGCTGGCCCCGGGTGATCCGTCCGATCCCGTGCAGATCATCGACGTGCGCGACCTGACCGAGTGGATGATCCGCATGGCGGAGGACGGCACGACCGGAGTGTTCAACGGGATAGGTCCCAGGACGCCGCGTCCGATGGCCGAGCTCCTCTACGGGATCCGGAGCGTGACCACCGCAGAGACAACCTTCACCTGGGTGAACCTCGACTTCCTCACCGAGATCGGCATCCGCCCGTACTCCCACATGCCCGTCTGGAGGCCCCCCACCCAGGGATTCGAGGGCTTCGCCAGATTCGACCTCACGCCGGAGATCGAGGCCGGGCTGACGTTCCGGCCCCTCGCGGTCACCGCCCGCGAGACGCTCGAGTACCACTTCTCCCGATCACCTGAGCGTCAGGCGAACCTGCGGGCAGGCATCTCCGCCGAGCGCGAAGCCGAGGTACTGGCCGCCTGGCACGCCCGCCGCTAGAGCTAGAGCTAGAGGCGAGTCGCTCTTTCTCGAGGCCCTTCGACACTACCGGAAGGCCCGACATCGAACAGACCCAGCGGACCTCGACGCCAACCTGATTCGAGCTTGGAGCCGAGGTCCAGCCGGGCACGACTCCTACACTGAGTCCGGAGTCATCTCCACGACCTCGGAAATCTCGAGGAAGGGTACCTGCGCCCGCTCGTTGAGGTCCTTCACCGCGGAGAGGTCAGCGGCTTCGAAGTAGCAATGCGTCTGCTCCGACTCGGGCAGGAAGAAGCTCCTGACCCAGCGCACATCGAGTCCCTCACTCCGCATCTCCGCGGCGCAGGACTTCACGCGAACCCCCGCACCGTGGACGCCATCGGGGGTGATCCCGGGTAGCGTGCGCTTCACGACGAACATGGTCATCTCACACCTCCTTGAAGTGCATCGGGGCATTAGTCCCCGACATCGTTCGAGCTCGGCTCCAGCGGCTCGAGCAAGCCGTACAGATCCGATGCGTAAACCCGGATCGCCCTCTCCCCCGCGATGCGGAAGGCCGCCAGCTTGCCCGTCCGGATGTAGCCCCGGATCGTCTGCTGATGGACGCCCAGAGCCTCGGCCGCCTCGTCGACGCTGAGCAGGGCCCCCTTCGCCGGACCTGCTCCGGCGGGAGGCTCCCGTCGGCTGTCCCACTCCACGAGCGCAGCCCGCCAGTCGGCGTCATCGAAATCGTAACGATCCCTCAACTCTCCAATGAGACCCCCGTCCGAAACTCCCAGCGCGGCCAGAATGTGTACCAGGCGGACCCGCGACTCGGTGTCCGTCCTCGCGATCGCGGAAGCCTGCTCGAAGACGTCCACCGCGGCACTCGAGTACCGGGGACGCACATCCCGCCCGCCGTTCAGGTTCGGGACGGCGGGATGCGTCGACAGATCGACCGTGATGGGGCCGAAGCTCGCGACCCCCAGCTTCGAAACCGCCTGAAGCGCGCCCAGCAGCAGGTCGTCCGGCGTGACCTCGGGATCCGTGCGGTTCTTCGCATACGCGATCGCGTTTGCTGTCGCGTTGAGGACTAGATCAGGCATCGAATCCGTAAGTGATACTCATGTATTATCAGGCATTATCAGATAATATCACTCACGTGCCGGCGCAAGGGGGGGGACGCGGCAAGCACTCCGCGGCGGTCTGGGTGGCTTCGCGGTGTGGATGGGCTGCATGACCCCGAAAATCTGAGCGTTCTCTGTGGATCCCCTCTCGGGACCCGCAACCAGCTCACACACTCGGCATCCTCCTTGCCGTCGTCCCGCTTCGCACGGCATCTTGCGCGCCATCTTCATCGACGGCCGGAGGTTCTGATGAACGCGAAACCCGACGCAGGCGGCGTGTCCCGCAGCTGGAGGATATCGGCCACGGTAGCCCTCGGCGTCCTGCTCGTCCCACCCGCACCAGGCGTTTCCCAGCACGTCAATGAGCGGCCCGGGACCGACCCCGAAGCATGGCGCTACATCGGCGGGGATGCCGGACACACGCGATCCACGCCTCTGGATCAGATCGACGCGTCGAACTTCGCCGACCTCGAGATCGAGTGGATCTGGAGGAGCGGCAGCTTCGGGCCTGGGCCCCCGCGCTCCACGCCCGTTTACGCGGACGGGAAGCTGTTCACGGTGGCCGGGGCGCGCCGTCACGTGGTGCGGATCGACCCCTCCACGGGAGAGACGCTGTGGACGTTCCGACTGCCCAACACCTTCCGTTGGGAGTACTCCATGCGGGCGCCTTGGGGGAAAGGGATCGCATACGCGGAGGTCGACGGTAGGGGAGTCGTCTACGTTACGACCCCAGCGTTCTTCCTCTATGCCCTCGATGCCGAGACGGGCAGGCCTCTCGACAACTGGGGCACGCCCGTGCCGCTGGATGGCTTTCCAAAGACCGGCGTGGTCGATCTCCTGCCCGACCTCCTCGCCGACTGGGGTCCTTGGAAGGAGTGGGACGAGCCGTACGACCCGTATTACGGGATCCCGCTGGCGCTCGGGTACATCACCAGCTCTTCACCGCCGATCGTCGTGAACGGGACCGTCGTGGTGGGCAACTCGGCCGAGCAGGGCTACAACCAGACGCGCATCCAGAACGTGCCCGGTGACATCCTGGGCTACGACGCCAGAACGGGCGCGCACAAGTGGAAGTTCCACGTGATTCCGCGGCCGGGCGAGTTCGGCCACGAGACGTGGGAGAGCGACGCGTGGAATTGGACGGGGGACGTCTCGTCGTGGGCACCGATGGCGGCGGACCCCGAGCGCGGAATCGTCTACATCCCTACGAACCCGCCCACGATCGACTTCTATGGCGGCTTCCGCCCGGGGGACGGCCTGTTCGGAACGAGCCTCATCGCACTCGATGTCGAGACCGGCGAGCGCGTGTGGCATTTCCAGATGGTCCATCACGACGTCTGGAACTACGACACCTCCACAGCCCCGATCCTCATGGACGTCACGGTGGACGGGAAGAGAATACCGGGGGTGTTCCAGGCCACGAAGCAGGCATTCCTCTATGCATTGAATCGGGAGACGGGCGAGCCCATCTGGCCCATCGAAGAGCGCCCGGTGCCCCAGTCGAAGATTCCCGGCGAGCAGCTATCGCCCACTCAACCATTCCCGACCAAACCCGCGCCGTACGACAAGCAGGGCTTCACGGTCGACGACCTGATCGACTTCACGCCGGAGCTGCGACAGGAAGCGCTCGAGATCATCGCGGATTACGAGCTCGGTCCGCTCTTCAACCCGCCCATCCACAGTACGAATACCGAGGGATCGAACGGATCGATCTGGTGCCCGGGTGAGCTCGGCGGAACCAACATCACGGGCCCCCCGGCGGCCGACCCCGAGACCGGGATCATCTACACCATCTCTCGCACGAACTGCGGCTGGCGGCTCGTGGTCCCGGGCGTGGAGCGGGACGCAATGCTCGAGCGGCCGACGGGAACGACGATCGCGGACTTCGCCGTCGGTAGGGGTACGCCGGGCGGCGTGCCGGGTCCCCAGCGTCTGCCATTGGAGAAGCCGCCGTACAGTAGAATCACCGCGATCGACCTCAACACCGGGGAGCACCTGTGGTGGATCCCCAACGGGGGCACACCGAAGTACATCCAGGATCACCCGGCGCTGCAGGGGCTCGATATCCCAGCGACCGGGAACTTGGGCCACTCAGCGATGATGGTCACGCCAGATATGCTGCTCCACACGGCGATCGGCGACGACGGAGAGACGCCTTTCCTCTTCGCGGTGGACAAGGCGACGGGCGAGCGTCTCGGCGGTCTCGAGACTCCGGGCCTTGGCATGTACGGCATGATGTCCTACATGAACGAGGGTCGGCAGCGCATCGTCCTGCAGACACCGGGGCAGCTAGTGGCACTCAGCCTGCCGTCGCGGTGATGCAGGCGGTCCTGGGGTGATGCAGGCGGTCTTGGAGAGAACGGAGCGGTAGACCAGATGAAAAAGAACGAGCCAAAAAGCGGGGGTCTCACGAGGCGCGATTTCCTGGAAGGCACCGGGGCCGTGCTGGTCGTCGCCGGCGCTGCGCCCAAGCTAACCGCAGCGGAGCCCCGGAGCGCGACCGTCGCCCGACAGGAAGCCGAGGCCGTCCCTCGGACTCTGATCCGCCTTACCGTCAACGGCACCGAACACCGGGTCGAGGTCGAAGATCGCTGGACGCTCAACGAGCTGCTCCGGGACCACATCGAGCTCACGGGTTCCAAGATCGGCTGCAATCGCGGCGAATGCGGCGCGTGCACGGTGCTGCTGGATGGTGAGCCGATCTATTCGTGCAGCACGCTCGCGGTGTGGGCGGACGGTCGCGCCGTCGAGACCGTGGAGGGGCTCGAGCGGGACGGCGAGCTCACGCCGTTGCAACAGGCCTTCATCGATCACGACGCGGCCCAGTGTGGCTTCTGCACGCCCGGTCAACTGATGACGGCGACCGCGTTGCTGGAGCGGAACTCCCGCCCGGCCGCGGACGAGGTGCGCGAGGCGTTGGTCGGCAATCTCTGCCGCTGTTCGAACTACAACGCGATCGTGGAGGCGGTGTTGGCGACTGCCCAGACCGCGGGATCGACCGCGGGATCGGGAGGCGCGCCATGAGCCAGGAGCAAGCGAGGGGACCCGTCGGGCCGATGAACACAGTCGGGCACAACGTCCCGCGCATCGACGCCTACGAGCGGGTGACGGGAAAGGCCACCTATACGGGCGACGTCCGGCTCCCGGGCATGCTGTACGCGCGAGTCCTGCGGAGTCCGCATCCTCACGCGCGCATCCGCAGCCTCGACGTCTCGAGGGCCGAGACGCTGCCGGGCGTACGTGCGGTCATCACGCACGAGACACACCAGCTGATTTACAGCTCGGGCTCGATCGCCGGGGGGCGACAGTACAGCGACGCCGCCAAGGACATCACCGAGCACGTTCGGTACATGTTCGACAACCCGGTCCGCTACGTTGGCCAGCCGGTGGCGGCGGTAGCCGCGGTCGATCGGCACGTGGCCGAGGAGGCGCTCCAGCTCATCGACATCGACTACGAAGAGATGCCTTTCGTGATCGATCCCGAGCAGGCGCTGGAGCCGGGGGCTCCTCCCATCTGGCCCGAGGGCAACCTCGCGCTGGACTATCAGAACCAGGCGAGACCGATGGTGCGGCGGGTCGGAGACATCGACGCGGGCTTCCGGGCCGCCGACCAGCTGTTCGAAGATCGGTATACGACTGCTTTCGTGCAGGACGCCCAGATGGAGCCCCGCTGCGCGCTGGCGCAGTGGCAGGGCGACAAGGTCACGATCTACACGCCGACCCAGGGCATCTCGAACTGCCGTCACGACAACGCGCGAGATCTGGGTCTCGAAGACCATCAAGTACAGATCATCTGCAAGTACATGGGCGGTGGCTTCGGCGACAAGAACGGCAGCTACTACTTCGACCTGATCGCCGCGATGCTGGCGAAAGAGGCGGACGCCCCGGTGTTGCTCGAGTTGACCAGGAAGGATGACTGGCTGGGTACGCACGGGCGTTGGCACACCGTTCAGGACTACAAGGTGGGCGTGAAGCAGGACGGGACGGTGACGGCGATTCAGCTGCACGGCTACAGTGGCATGGGTCCGTACCTGAGACGATCGGGCGGCATCAGCGGGATCGAGGTATACGCGTGCCCCAATAGCGAGCGGGTGATCTACCCGGTGCACACCAACCGGATGGTGTCGGGCAACTTCCGGGCGCCCTCGGATCCGCAGGGGTACTTCGCGATGCAGTCGATGATGGACGACATCGCGTATAAGCTGGGCATGGACCCGGTGGACTTCGCGAAGCAGAACATGCTGCGGCCGACCGAGGACGTGCGCTTCACGAACTACTCGATGGAAGAGTGCATCGACCGAGGTGTGGAACTCTTCGACTGGCAGAGCCGGCGGCGTTCCGAACCCGGCTCGGACCCGGGACCCGTCAAGCGCGGGGCGGGCATGTCGTTCATGATGTTCCGGTCCGGGGTCGGCCCGAGCAGTGCGATTCTGCGCGTGGACTCCGAGCAGCGGTACACGCTGTTCGTCGGCGTCACGGACATCGGCCCCGGGGCCAAGACGACGATGGCGATGATCGCCGCCGAGGAGCTGGGTGTGCCGTTGTCGCAGGTGGAGGTCGTCTGGGGCGATACCGATCGCTGCCCGTATTCAGTGGGCGAGTCGGGGAGCCGGACCACGACCCAGACAGGCTACGCCGTCGTCCAGGCCGCTCAGGATCTCAAGGCCCAGATCGCCGAGGCGGGGATGCCACGGCGTGCCGACGTGTTGATCGCATCGGCGACGCCGACCCCGAGCACGCAGGGGAGGCGGCGCATGTGCTTCGGCGCGCACTTCGTGGAGGTGGAAGTGAATGTTCAGCTCGGCCACGTGCGGATCACGAAATACGTGGCGGTCCACGAGTCCGGACGCATTCTCAATCCGCTTCCCGCCAGGGACCAGATCCGCGGCGCGGCGTTGCAGGGGGTCGGACAGGCCTTGCACGAGGATCTCCTGTACGACGCTCGCAACGGGCACCCGCTCACGGCGGGGTACTACGGCGCGCGGCACCTGACACATCTGGATGCGCCGGAAATCGAGGTCACGTTCATCGAGACCGACGACGGCTTCGGGCCTTACGGCGCGAAGACGGTCGGCGAGGCGGGCATCATCCCGGGCCCGGCCGCGGTGGCCAACGCGATCTTCAACGCCATCGGGCACCGGATGAAAGACCTGCCCATCACGAGGGACAAGATTCTGGGAGCGCTCTCATGAAAGCCTTTGCCAACCAGAATGCCCGAAGCCTGGAAGAAGCGGTCACACTGGCGCGGCAGGCGCTCGAGGGCGGCCAATCGGTGTCCTTCGCAGCGGGCGGCACCGATCTGCTTCAGCTCATGAAGGACAGGGTCGTGAATCGGCCGGGATCCGACCTGCCGGACGTGCTCGTGAACCTCAAGACCGTAGACGGGCTCGATCAGGTGACGTCGAGGGGGCAGGACGGAGTGACCGTAGGCGGGATGATCACGCTCGACGCGCTCAGCGGGCATGCGCTCGTTCGTGACCAATTCAGCGTGTTGGCCGAAGCCGCCGAAAGCGTCGCGACTCCCCAGATCCGCAAGGCCGGCACCTTGGCCGGAAACGTGTGTCAGCGACCCTGGTGCTGGTACTATCGCAACGGATTCACGTGCTACAAGGCGGGCGGCAGCGTGTGCTTCTCGGTGCGCGGCGAGAACCAGCTCCACGCGATCTTCGGCGGCGGACCGAGCTTCATCGTTCATCCCTCGGACGTAGCGCCTGCACTCGTCGCGCTCGACGCGAGCTTCCGGATCGTAGGGCCCGAGGGTGAGCGTACGCTGTCGGGAGCGGACTTCTTCGTGCTTCCGCGCCAGGACGCAGAACACGAGAACGTGCTCGGGGACGACGAGGTACTCGCGTCTGTCGAGCTTCCCGCACCCGGAGCTGGCGTGCGCAGCACGTTTCACAAGGTGATGGATCGCGAGGCGTGGACGCACGCGTTGGTGAGTGCCGCCGTCGTGCTGGAGATGGACGGCGACGTCTGCCAGGGCGCGAGGATTGTGCTGGGCGGCGTGGCTCCCATTCCGTGGCGCGTCCCGGAGGCAGAGAGGCTGCTGGCGGGCAGCCGCGTCACGCCGGAGCTCGCTCGCGAGGTGGGGACGGCTGCCGTGGCAGGAGCGAGGGCCATGTCGAAGAACGCATACAAGCTCCCTCTGACTCGACAAGTGGTGGAGCAGACAGTCCTGTCACTCGCCACGTCCGCCTAGCAGCCCGTGGTAGCATGAATCGACGAGACTTTCTCCAGCTCAGGACGCGCGGCAGAGAACGCGTCCTCGAGTTGTCGTGTGAGCGTCTCTACATGCGCTATGCGGATGCCCGGTCGGGCACCGGCCTCGCTCAGGAGCAGGACGAAGTCGACACGGACCCGCAGTCGTGGGACGGCGAGCCACCGACGGAGATCGTGATGCCCACAACCACCGAGCTCTTTGCGGAGTTGGAGCGGGAGCTGTCGAGCACAGACGTGCTCCGGGTGCTCGACCGTGACTGGCTCACCGGTGGGGCCTTCCGGCAGGAGGTCGAGGCGCGGATCAACGTCTTTCGGCGCGGCGGGGGACGCGTGGAGTTTCAGGACTCGAGTCGGCGGTCGATGAGGAGCGCACCCGGGATCCATCTCGCTCTCGTGGCCTGCTTGGGCGCCGCCACAGCCCTCGGTGCCTGCGCGTCCGACGTGCCCGAGGCTCCGCCGGACGACGTGCTACAGGAGCGGGTCGAGGCGGCTATCGCGCGCGCGTCCGACGTCCCCGCCGACTCGATCACCGTCGCGGTCAGCGCTGGGGTCGTGACCCTGACCGGCTCGGTCGTCTGCGAGGAGTGCGGAGGTCGCCGCACGCCCCCCGGCTTCGGGACGGTTCAGCAAAGCCTCGGCGCTGTCGTCCGCGCCATACCCGGCGTGCGGAGCGTCGAGTTCGATTTGCGGTATCAGCGACCCGCCGGACCGCCCGGCGGTGCGGGCGGGTAGCTTACCCTCGTAGCTCCATCCATCGTTCAGCGAGCTCCCGGTACGCAGGCGTACCCATGATTTGAGCCACGGTCTCCGGCGCTAGGCGGCGGTCGGGTCCGCGCCCGAACTGCCCCTCGTCCTTGAGCTCCAGAATCATCGTCTCGTAGAGCTTCGCAGCTGCCTGGTAAACCTGCACCCCTTGGATGTCCATCCGCAGGCCGGTGTCGCGCACGTCTCCCACAGGGATGTTCAGCGCGATGAGGGGAATCGGCACGTTGGCGGCGATCTGCGCGACCTGATCGCTCCGCATCCCGACGCAGAAGAAAGCGTCGGCCCCAGCCTCGGCGAAGGCGGTCCCGCGACGGATCGCCTCGGCAGCGTCACCCCGATTGGGGCCCAGAATCAGGGAATCGGACCGGGCAATGACGACGAAGTCCGGGTCCGACCGACCCTCGACGGCAGCCGAAATCCGCACGAGCATCTCTTGGAGCGGCATGAGCTCGCTCCTACCCTGACCCATGTGCTTCGGGTTGCGGGTGTCCTCGATGTGCAGCCCCGCAATGCCGGCCCGCTCGTACGCCCCGACACTACGGTACACGTTGAGGGCGGTCTCACCACCCTGGTCGGCATCGACGATCGCCGGCACCGACACGCCCCTCGCGATCCGTCCGCCAATCTCTACGAGCTCCGTGAGGTCGACGAGCCCCCAGTCCTCGATCCCCAGGTGCATCCCGGCGATCATGTTGCCACCGACGTAGATCGCATCGAAGCCGTTGAGCTCGGCGAGCCTGGCCGTAAACACGGTATAGGCCTCCGGGACGACCGTGACCTCCGGCGTACGGAGCAGATCTCTCAACCTGGCGCGCTTCGTCTCATGCAACCGCCCAACGCTCGTCCAAGCGTAGCCCCAGCGACTGCGCGTAGCGCCGAGCCTCGGCAAACTCCTCGCTCGTCACGGCTCGACCGATCTCCTCGAAGCGTCCCTCGCTCACCTTCCCCGCCGGACGGTACTGGTCCATCACGTTCACGTACGTGCCGGGTCCCAACTGCTCGGCCAACCACTCGAGACACGCCCTGGTCTCGTCCAGGAGGCCTGGCATCACCAGGTGTCGCACCAGCACGCCCCGGGTGGCCAGCCCACGCTCGTCGCAGACGAGCCGCCCCACCTGTCCGTGCATCTCGAGGAGCGCGGCTCGGGCGGCCTCGGGGTAATCCTCAGCCATCAGGTATCGTTTGGCGGCGGCGGCTGACCACAGCTTGAAGTCCGGCATGTAGATGTCGACGATCCCGTCCATCCAGCGGAGGCTCTCGAGGCTGTCGTAAGCGGACGTGTTGTACACGATCGGGAGGCGGAGCCCCATCTCGATCGCCGGCACGAGGGCCTCGAGCAGCTGGGGCACTACGTGCTCGGGTGTCACGAAGTTGATGTTGTGACAGCCCTTCGCCTGCAGCATGAGCATGAGCGTGGCGATCTGATCCGCCTCCAGGCCCGGCTCCGACGGCCCCGGTCGTATGGCCTGGCTGATGTCGAAGTTCTGACAGAAGACACAGCGCAGGTTGCAGTGGCCGAAGAAGATCGTGCCGGAACCGTGCCATCCTCGCAGGCAGTCTTCCTCGCCGAAGTGCGCGAACGCCGAGCTCACCACCGCGTGACGGCCCGTCTTGCAGGCGGACCACTTCCCGGCCAGCCGGTCGACCGCGCAGTCGCGGGGACACAGCCGGCATTCCGCGAGGGAGGCCACGGCCTCTTCCGCCCGGTGCGCGATCTCACCGGTGGGGAGGTCCAAGTATACGGGTCGGACCATGGGGGGAAGTTACGGCGGAGCGGGCGCTCGTGGCCACAGTCCTCGCACTGGCCCGAGCGAAAACGTGGGCGTTCTTATTCGTCCCGTCAGGCGACGACCCCGCGCCCTCAGCCCCCCAGCTCGGCCAACGGGGCCGACGCCGTCCCCAGCTGGTCGATTTCCATCCCCATGCGCTGCAACAGTGACAGGTGGAAGCGCGTGAGATCTGTTGGCTCGGCGTACTCGATGAACCGACCGGTCGCAATCCGGCGCAAGCTCATCGCGGTCCGACGGCACGCGAAGGCCACCCCGCGCTAGTGAGTCACGGCGTAAATGAAGTAGTTCACGCCGATCCTGAAGGCTTCGCTGGTGGGGTCGACCGGATACCACCCCTCCGCGGCCCACTCCCACAGATCGCCGATGTCGGCCCCCGCGTTGGCGATCGCGAGCAACCGCTTGCTCTTGTCGTTGTCCTCAAAGAGCCCCCAAAACTCGGGCGTACCGTACTTGCGTGGGCCCTCCAGGTACATCGTCAACGGCTCGAGCCTGTAGAACGAGTCCCAGATCGGCTCGGTGCCGTCGAGGAGGATGAAATGCAACTCGGGAAACACGCGGCTCATCTGCGCCACGAGATTCGCCATCTCGAAATCGAAGAAGTCGTCGAACATGACCACGCCACCCTTGAGCAGGTACGCGCGTAACCCCTCGGCCTCGCTCTCCGTCACTCGCCACTCGTCCGGCTCGGACACGTAAGCGACGGGAAATTGCATCAGTCGCGGGTCGTCGAACGTGAGCACGTTGCCACCCATCGCCAACTCTCGCGTGCGGATGAGGGTCAGCTCGCGCAGAATCGTCGACATGTTGACGTCGGCGTCTGGATAGTCATGCGCCCAACCACCGTACCGGCCGTACCCGCCATAGGGGGAAGCGGTCTGGATCCGCAAGAACGTCAAGGACCCCTCGTAAGGATAGTAGGCGCAGCACCCCTGCACGGCGCGATCGCTTGCGGGCGTGGACACCGGCGAGGGGAGGTGGCCGTCCCGAGTCGAGACAATCCATGCCGTGGCGGCGAACGTCAGGGTGGCGGCGCCCAGGAGAGCAGTACGGATCGGCATCAGTCCAAACCCGTCGAGACCCTGCGGATCTGCATCAGCCGGGGCAGGCGCTGCCCGTCCGCTCGCCCCGGACCCAAGCGGCCAGCATCTGCCACTCCGGGTCGTCCATCGACCTCCAGCGCCGCGGACCGTTGTGCGTGTAATCCCCGCCGCCCTCGAAGGCGAGAGGATGCATGAGAAGTCGGCTCCGGGTCGGCTCCCCGGGTTCGATCAGCCGCATCGCCACCGAGAAGTTGCGCCTCGACTCCACCTCGTTCCAGAAGTCACGCCCGTCCCCGATGGCTCGGGCGAACCCCGCTGCCCCACCTCCGTGGCATTCGGTGCAGGGGAGGGCTCCAGGCGTGGTGTTCAGGAAGATCCGCTGGACGCAGCTCTGGAAGAACTCGAAGTCCACGGTGGGCGGAAGATCGGCCACGACTTCTCCGCCCACAGGGGCGCCGGCCGTGCCCACCCACTCCGCCAGAAGCTGCCACTCCGGATCGTCCTTCGACGCCCAGAACACACCGCCCGTATGTCGCCCTCGCCCCCCCTGCGCGTTGGCCAGCGGGGCCCTGAGCAGCCGACTGTTGTCCGGATCCCCTGGCGTCACGAGCCGGGCCACCTCGACGAAGTTCCTGCCCGACTGCTCTTCCGTCCAAGAGGTCGCCCCGCCCGGTCCCTCCTCGAGGGACTCCAGCTTGAGTGGGGCATTGGTCTGCCAGGTATGGCACATCACACAGGACGGCCCGCCGGGGTTGTCGAGCGTGAAGCCGCCACGCAGCCTCGCGAAGATCGGCTCCACGTTGGCTACGTAGAAGTCGAAGTCCAGGCCGGTAGCTTCTGCGACGGAAGCGACCGCCGGGTCCAGCCCGCCGCCGCAGGCAGTCGTAGCGAGCAGGACGGCACCCACGAGCACGCCGTACCGGGCCGTGCCCGGTCGGATCCGCTCGCCCCCACGTCTTCCGCCCAGCCGGGTCCGCGCGCGCTCCTCTCCTCCCCTCACCGTCCGCCGCTCCCGATCTCCACCCGATCGGCAGGAATCACCGCGGTGTGCACGCGCTTGGGCGCATGCCCCACCTGAATGCGCTTCACGACCTCGAGCCGCTCCAGATCCACGACCACGGTCTCGCCCGCTCCCGTGACCGCTACGAAGAGGTACCTGCCGTCCGGCGATGACGTGGCCCAGTCCGCTCCTCCCCCTCCGATTCCGACGAAGACTGACCCGATGTACTCCAGATCGGGAAGCGAGTATCCGTACACCGAGCTGGTGATGCGGCTCACGTCCCACACCGCCGAGTTGTCGGCCAGCACCTCGAGACCGTGGCTCGGTCCGTCCTGACGTCCGTCCGCGTTGATCTGCGAGAGGGGAACGGGGGGTGGACTGATGAAGTCCACGACCTCCCTCGTGTCCCAATCGATCACGTAGAAGCCGTGATGCTCGCTCGCCTGGGCGAAGATCCGCCGTGGGGAGCCGTCCGGGTTCGACTCGATCGCCAGGGGGCGCGTCCGAAGGCCCTTCACCGGTATGCCCCAGGCGACTTCGTCGGTGCTCGTGTCGATCACCTGGATCGACGGGTCCTCGGGGCTTTCCGGGCCCGGCGCGAGGCTGGCCACCGCCCAGCGGGAGTCCTCGGTCACGTAGATGTTGTGGACTCCGCGGTGCATGCGGATGGTCTTGATCACCTCGTGCGTGTCGATGTCGATGACGTCCGTGAAGGGCCCGCCGCCCCTGATCCCGACATAGAGCTTCCGGAGCTCCTTGCTGATCGAGATGTTGTTGGGCCGCCCCGAAAGCGGGATGTGGTCGACGATTTCCAACGTGCGTGTGTCGACCACGTCGATGCGGCTGTACATCTCGTTGGAGAAGTAGTAGTAGAGGCCCTCCGGATGCTCCGCGACGCCATGGACATGAGGAAGGCCTTCGATCACGGCCAGCACCTCGTGCGTCTCGGGATCGATGAGGTGCGCGTTCGTCCCGGCCGAGTTGGTCTGGATGATGCGTGCCACCTGGCCGCTCTGCGCCGCCAGCGGCGCAGCGACGATCGCGGCAAGCACGGTGCAGAGCAGGATTCGTGTACTCCTCACGTTCAGCATCGCAACGCCTCCGTCAGCTGGTAGCCGCCATGTACAGCCCTGTTCTGCCGAGTAATCGGGATCGGACATCCAACTCCGCCCGTCCTCTGGGGCCACAGAAGCCTGGCGTACATGATACGGCGTTGCCCGCCTACGCGCACAAGATCCGGGATCCACAGTCGTCGGTCGGCGGTTGGCCTCGCACCGCTCGGGCTGTCCGGTAAGTCAACCCTGGCCGAAAGGCGTGGTCCGAGGCCGAATCGGCCATCCGGGCGCCCTCATCGCGTTGTACGGTGGACGTCGGGCGGCTGTCGGTCGGGACCGACGTGTATATCGCAGGAACTATGAACTTGATATCCATTCGTATCCTGGATTAGCTTCCATTGAGGACAGTTAGTGATATCTACCGTACGACACATCTGGGAAATGGCAAAGCGAAAAACGAGTATCGAGATCGACGTGGGGCTCCTCGACCGGGTCCGAAGCGCCCTGGGAACGTCCACCATCAAAGAGACGGTTGAAGAGGCATTCCTCGAAGTTCTCCGCGAGCGAGCTCGCCGGGACGAGGTCGACGCGTTGGCACGCATGCGTGGTATGGACCTCGACGACCCGCAGGTGATGACCGGGGCGTGGCGAACGTGACTGCCCGCTACATGGTGGACAAGAGTGCCCTCGAGCGCATGCCGTTGGAGCCGGTTCGCGAGCGCCTCGGTCCGATCATCGACGCGGGAACGGCAGCTACCTGCTCGATCATCGATCTCGAAGTACTCTTCAGCGCGCGAAGCCACCAGGACTACCTTGCGATCCGCGAGCGACGACGGCTCGCTTACGCCCAGATCCCGCTGACTCAAGACATCTTCGAGGGTGCGATCACCATTCAGGCGAAGCTCGCCGAGATGGGCCAACACCGGCTGCCCATCCCCGATCTCATCATCGCCGCCTGCGCCGAGGCGAACGGGCTCACCGTCCTCCACTACGATGCCGACTTCGACCGCATAGCCGCCGTCACCGGACAGCCCGTCGAGTGGGTCGTCCCTCGGGGAAGCGTGTGAACGACAGGGGCGGGCGAAACCTCGAGTCGGGTTGGCGGGCTACGGGGGCTCCACCAAATCAGAACACCGCGATCGGATTGAGCGGCGAACCGGTGCCACCCGTTACCGGAATCGGACCAGCGGTCAGCATGAACTCCCAGCGGTTCAGACGGGCCGCTGTCTCGGCGAGCGCCTCGAGGTCCATGTTGTCGAAGATGTTCGAGCCGAGGCCGGCGATCAGAAAGGTATGGACCGGCTGCGTGATGCCTTCGACCATCGACGGCATCACATCGGTCGCCGCATCGCTCCCCACGAACGCGACGTCGCGTTCCTTGATCCAGGGGAGGACGGACGCGTGCAAGCCGGCGCTGTTCCCCGACAGTTGCCAGGGTCCGAGAGCTTCGCGTCGCGCCCAACGGCCGGTGCGGATGAAGATGACGTCGCCGGCCGAGACGGTGACGGCGGCTTGCCGCTCCCAGGCCTCGATGTCCTCGATGTAGATCGGTGTCCCGGGCTCGAGGTAGGGCACGCCCTTGAGGCGGGGGAAGTCGAGCAGGATGCCGCGCGTGACGATGCCGTTCTTGAGGTTCTGGATGCCGTTCTTGCTGCACCCCTCGGACGTGCTCGCCGACGTGGGAACGTCGTTGTAGAGCCGGCCGTTGTGGGCAAAGTGGCAAAGCGCATCGATGTGGCTCACGCCGTAGCCGTGGTAGGTGAAGCTGTAGGTGTCGCTGCGGAAACCTCGGCCCATGGTGTGTTCGAACGCGGTGACCGGGTTGTCCGGAGCTGCTTCCGGCATCGGATTGTGCGAGAGCGACACGGTGATCCCGCTGCGGACCAGTGCGGCCGCCTCACGGATCTTGGCCGGGGTGATCAGATTCAGCGTCCCGCGCTCGTCTGACGCGCCCCAGCGCCCCCAATTCGAGAGCTCGCGGAACATCACGTCGAACTCCTCGAGGTTGCGTGGAGCCCGTGTTCCGTCCTGGGCCTCGAGCACCATGGTCGCCCCGCCCAGGCCGAGCGTCATCACGACTGCAGACACCACCACCGAAGTCGTCAACCTCACGTTCATCGCTTTCCCCCTCTGGTTGGCACGCAGAGCTCGTCGCACGACGGGTCCACTGTTGGGATCTGGACCGCTCGCCACAAGGTCCTTGCTCACAGGGATAAAACGGATAGGAACTCCAACCGCGCTATCAAGGATCGGCGCTTCAACCGCCCTAGCGAAGCGAGAAGCGCGGTAGGTCGTGTTGTGGGATGGGACACGGAGAGGGGCCGCGGCGTGGGGCCGATCGCCGTTGTCGAGGGAGGTGGGGAGGCGTCGCACTGAAGGAGTGGGACGAGGGGATGTTCAAACTGGCGGAGGGAGGTAGCCGAATGGCTCAACTACGCGTACTTGTAGTGGCTACGCCTGGGATACTTGGGACGTTTCATCCGGCCTCATCAGGTAGCGAAGCTCGGAGCCATGCACTAACGCCGTACGTCGCCGAAAACGCGTACGAGCGGGTTGTGGAACGCCTGCGAGCATCACCGGGGATGGAGTTGACTCCCGTTCTTCGTGCGCTCCTCCACCGGCTTACCCGCGCAGATCATCGGTCTGCCGGACTGCGGGTAGGTGCGGGTTGGCCAGGCCGACCTGGTGATCTTCGACTACGATCGCGTCTAGGACAAAGTACTTCGCTCCGCTCACGCCGTTCCAGAACGAGCTAACCCCCGGGCTATCGCCCGTCCCCTCCAATAGCCCCGGGTTTTCCGCACACATCTACCTGCAAGGACTGGTAGAACTTCAGTATTGACAAGTAGTTATACGTTGTTCCAAAGTAGCCACACCCCAATGATTTGGCGGCACTGCGAACGCCTCGGGGCAGATTCCCCGGCCCTTGCAGGAGTACGGGATTAGCCGCTCGTGGCCGCAGTCCTCGTATCGCGCACTGGGTGGGCCAGACGGTAGAGTGGCGGTCCTACTAGTCCGCCCGTAACGCAATGATCGGATCGACCCGGCTAGCCCGCCGCGCGGGGATTGCGTTTGCCATCAGAGCAACGCCGGCCAATGCGACGGCCACCACCACAAACGTGATCGGATCGAAGGGGCTGATCCCAAACAGGTAGGCCGACAGGAACCGCGTCAGCATCACGGCTCCGACGAGGCCCAAAGCGACACCGGCGCCCACCAGCATCACGCCTTGCCCCATGACCATCTTGAGCAAGTGGTCCGGCCGTGCGCCCATGGCGATCCGCAGACCGAACTCGTGGGTCCGACGGCTTATCAGATACGATACCACACCATATAGGCCGGTGACGACCAAGATAAGCGCCACAGTTGCCAGGGTGGACGCCATCGCCACGTAGAAGCGCGGCCGGTCCAGGGCCGTCGAGATTTTACTCTCCATGGTGCTGAGCGTTAACGTCAGGTCGTTCTCGTCTACTGACAGGACGGCACGACGCACGGCATCGGCGACCTTCAACGGGTCCCCGGCGGTCCGCACCATGACCGTTCGATCCTTAGCCTGGAACACGAACGCGGTGCTGTACACCTGGGGTCTCGGTGGCATGCCCAGGCCGAGCGTTTTGACGTCTCCCACGACGCCGACCACCGTGAACTGGGGTGAGGGCGGATAGCGGTTATCCGACTCTCCGGCTTCCATGTCGTTCTGACCCCAGTAGAAGATCTTCCCCAGCGGATCCTTGCCCGGCCAGAACTGTCGTGCCATGGCCTCGCTCACGACCGCCGGCGCCGCCGTTGGTCGCTCGACCCCATCGTCATCTTGTTCGGTGAACTCACGGCCCCTGACTACGGGAATCCCCATGGTGCGAAAGTAGCCAGGACTCGCATAACGGAAGTCGGCTCTCAGGTTTTCCTCGAACGTAGCCCTCGGTCGATCCTGGATGGTGATGGGCCAAGTGTCGTCACTCAGGTTCAGCGGGGGCGCTCCGACACTGCTGACGGATCGTACGCCGGGGACGGCTTCAACCCGAGCCGTGATGTCTCGATACAGGGCGGTGATCTGAGGCCAACCTTGGTATTTCCCGAGCTGCCAGGGCGGCAAGCGCACGTCCACCGTGAGGACACCGTCGTGATCAAACCCGGGGTCCACTGACGTCAGGCGCGCAAAACTGTTGATCAGCAACCCGGCGCCGATGAGCAACGTCAGCGCGAGCGCCACTTGCGACACCACCAACCCCCGGAGGAGAGCGCTCGCCTTGGTAACGGTGCGGCCTCCACTCTTCTTGAGCGTCTGACCCACATCGGTTCTTGAACCCCATAGCGCGGGTACCACGCCGAACAGTATCACGGTCAGGAGTGATGCGGCCCCCGTGAAGGCGACTACTCGCCAATTAACGGCGGCGTCGGCTAGGCCCAGGACGTTACCTGGGAACAGAGAAGTGAGAACCACCGTGCCGAAGTACGCGACCGACAAAGCGGCGACGCCGGCCAAGGCACCAAGTAGGCCCGCCTCGATGAGCAGTTGACGGAAGATACGCGCCCGTCCGGCACCCAGTGACGCACGCACGGCGAATTCCCCTTCTCTCACCACCGACCGTGCCAATAGCAAGGTCGCGACATTGACACAGGCGATGAGCAGCACCGCTCCAACCACCCCCATGAGCAAGGCGATGGCCGGACCGTAGAGACGTCGCGGGAGGCTTTCCTGTGGCAGGAGGGCGACCTGGTATCCGGCGTTTGTCTCGGGATGCGCTTCGGCGATCCCGGCGGCGATCCCGTCCAGGTCGGCCTGAGCCTGCTCGACAGATACTCCCCGGCGGAGGCGACCGACGGCGTTGAGCTGATAAAGCGACCGGGCGCTCCAGTTCACGCGGGTCCGACCCAGCGGCACCAGCATATCGGGCGCGATGAGCTGGAGTCCCGTCGTGCCGAGGCTGGGCGGTGCCTGGAAATCCGGAGTGAGTACCCCCACGACTTCGAGGTTGACTACGGGACGACGGCCCCACCAATGGTGGAACCTAAGAGTCTTGCCGAGGATCTCCGGGTCGCCGCCGAATTGCCGCTGCCAGAAGCCATGGGTCAGGATCACCTCGAAATTCACGAGTTCCGTTGGCCACACGGGTGGGGGCAGTAGCGGATCGGGCGAGAAGCTTCGGCCGAGCTGGAACTGGGCGCCCAGCATCGGCAAGAAGTCCTCGGAAACCCCCAGTGCTCTGGTGATCGTCGACGTTCCGTCGAGCACGTAGTTATCCAACGAGGTCGCCGCGAGGTACTCGAAGGTGCTGTTGAGGGCCGAGTAGTCGAGGAAATCGCCCGCCGACACCCTGGGTCTCCCAGGACCCAAGGCGTGCTGCATTTCAGGGCGCTGAACCGGATACTGCTCGAAGATGTGGACCAGGCGGTCCGGCTCGTCATAGGGAACGGGCTGATCCATCACCGCGTCCACTACACCGAAGATCGCGGCGTTGGCGCCGATCCCGAGCGCGAGCGTCAGGACGGCGAGGGCACTGACCCCCGGCGTGCGGAGGAGTTGCCGCCATCCGTAACGGAGATCCTGGATCCAGCCGTCCGTCGCACCGCCCTTCCTGGAGCCGTCACCTCCGAACCGGCCCCCCGACGGCTGTACGCTGCCCCAGGCAAGCCGCTCCCGGACAGCCTGCGACAGGAGCCCTCGAAGCTCGGCCAGGAGGAACCGCAAGTAGCGGAGACGGCCTCGCGCGCGGAAGTCCCGCTCGAGAGCCTGAAACGCTTCGAGCATGTCCGGCCCGTAGTCGGCGCGGTGCTGGGAGGGGTAGGCCCGTAAGGTCAAGCGGTAGAGGCGCTCGCCGACGCTCATCCTACGCTCCCGCCCGAGAACCAGGGGCTCAGTTGCTTATCGCGAGACATGCTGACGAGCTCGGCGAGCCGGTCCGTATCCGCTCTCACGACGAGCTTCCCCAGGGCGGTGAGCTGGTAATAGCGCCTGCGCGTGTCGTCGAGCTCGGGGTCAGCCCGCCCCTCGGCACTCTCGATGAGCTCATCGGCCAACAGCCTTTTGATGGCGGCGTAGAGAGTCCCCGTGCTCAGGACGATCGACTCGGCGGTACGCCGTTCGATCTCCTTGATGATCGCGTAGCCATGACGCTCGCGGTCGGCGAGGGAGAGGAGGATATGAAATACCGGAGGGCTGAGTGGCAAAAAAGCGCCGGGATCGCTACTCATGGGCTTCCCTTGTGCCAAGTAAGTCGCACGACGCCATAGTATGGCGGTGACCGCGCGAATTCAAGAGCCCACGGATGATGCGAAAGAGTCCGTCACCGATCGGCTCTATCCTTGCTCACCCAACCCTCCGCTCCTACCCTGGCCCCACACGCCACTCCAGCCGGCAGACCCCCGAGATGATCGATCGCCTTCGATTCGTCGCCCGACGACACTTGATTCGGGGAGCGACCTGCACCGCCTTCGTCAGTCTGCTTGGCACCTTCACCGCGTCGATCGCCGGTGGGCAGTCCACCGCGGACGGCCAGTCCACCGCGACCGGGCCGTCCATCCTGGATGCCTACAGTCCCGTAACGGATGCGATGCTCGTCGACCCGCCCGACGGCGAGTGGTTGATGTGGCGCAGAACATACGGCCACTGGGGATACAGTCCACTCGATCAAATCAATCGGTCCAACGTCGACGAGCTCCGCCTCGCGTGGGCGTGGACGATGGAGCGTGGGAAGCAAGAGACGACACCTCTCGTGCACGACGGCGTCATGTTCCTGCCGCAGGCCTGCGACTTCGTCGAAGCGGTGGACGCCCGCGACGGAACGCTCTTGTGGACGTACCGCCGGGAGCGCGTCGAGCACATCGCGAGCCTCGCGTGCGCCAACCGGAACGCGGTGCTCTTCGGCGACCGAATTTTCCTCGCGACGCACGACGCGTATCTCGTGGCCTTGGACGCGCGCACCGGGGAGGTCGAGTGGGAGCAGCCGGTCGGCGACTGGACGATCGGCCACCACTACTCCGGCGGTCCCCAGATCATCGAGGGGCAGGTCGTGGCGGGCATGTCGGGCTGCTACTTCATCAACACGCGATGCTGGATCTCGGCCCACGACCCGGAGACCGGCGAGGAGCTGTGGCGGACGTACACCCTCGCGCACTCGGGGGAGCCGGGCGGCGACAGTTGGGGTGATGTGCCCGACGAAGAACGGCGTGGCGGCTCCGCCTGGATCGCACCGAGCTATGACCCGGAGCTGGGGCTCATCTTCACGGGCGTGGCCGTGCCGGTCCCGTGGGGCACCGTCCAGCGGGGCACCGTCGGAGACGCGCTGTACACGAACTCGACGCTGGCGCTCGACGCCCGCACCGGTGAGATCGTGTGGTATTTCCAGCACCTTCCAGGCGACGAATTCGACCAGGATCACCCGTTCGAACGCATCATCGTGGAGACGGAGGTGGCACCGGACGCCAGCGCGGTCGAGTGGATCAGCCCCACGATCACGCCGGGGGAACGGCGCAAGGTCGTAACGGGGATACCGGGCAAGCCCGGCATCATCTGGACTCTCGACGCGGCGACGGGCGACTTCCTATGGGCCCGCACCACTCACTTCCAGAACGTGATCGTCGGCGTCGATGCCGAGGGCCGGAGAGGGATCCTGAACCCGGAGCTGAAGCATCCCCAGATCGGTCAGGAGGTCATCGTCTGCCCACACCTGGGCGGCGGCACCAACTGGCAGGCAGCGGCCTACCATCCGGTGACGAACGCGCTCTACTCCTCGGGAAACAACACATGCATGGAGTACACGCTCGATCCGGTGGAGCCGACCGTGGGCATGTACCACAACTCCGCGTCCTACCGGCGGATCCACGTCCCGGGTTCCGACGAGAACGTGGGCGTGTTCACCGCCGTGCACGTCGCGACCGGAAGGACGCTTTGGCAGCACCGTCAGCGGGCGGGAATTGGCGGCTCGGTGCTCACGACCGGCGGAGGCCTCGTCTTCGTGACCGATGATGCCCGCCGCTTTCGCGCCTTCGATGCGGCGACCGGCGAGGTCCTCTGGGAGCAGATCCTCAACTCCACCGCTGGCGGTTACCCTGTGAGCTACAGCGTCGACGGAGTTCAATACATCGCGATCGCAGCAGGTGGGGGACCGAACACGCTCTCGCTCACGCCCGAGATCCAGCAGCGCTCCGGCGGGAACACTCTTTTCGTGTTCCGGCTGCACTGAGCGCCGAAGCTGAGCCACCCTCCCTGGGAGACCAGAAGGCAAAGTTCGGCGCGCATTGCCTCCCGGGGCCGTACGTTGGGCACGTGAACCCACGCTGCCCCGGTATCGCCCCGGACCCAACCATGCGCCTACTTACGCCCTGCCTCGCTGCCGCGGTCTTCCTGACCTCACAGGCTCCGCTCAGCGGCCAAGCGTCCCTGCTGTTCGAGAACGTCACGCTCATCGACGGCACCGGACGTCCCGCTATGCCGAACGCTTGGGTATTGGTGGAGGGCGACCGCATCACGCGCGTCGCCGTCCGGGAGATCGAGGCGCCGGAGGGCGCCGAGCGGATCGACGGACGCGGCAAATTCCTCATCCCCGGCCTGATGGACATGCACATCCACCTATCCGGAGGCCGCGGGCGGGGCGGCCCCGACGAACGGGTGGGCATCCGTGCGCTGCACGGCTTTCTGTATAGCGGGGTCACGAGCGTCTTCGACGCTGGCAACGACCCCGACTACATCTTCGGCCTGAGGACGCGGGAGCGGGCCGGACAGATCGTCGCCCCGCGCATCTTCGCGACCGGTGGAGTGGTGACGGCGCCAGGAG
Organism: Gemmatimonadota bacterium; assembly: GCA_022560615.1. Taxonomy (NCBI): domain Bacteria; kingdom Pseudomonadati; phylum Gemmatimonadota; species Gemmatimonadota bacterium. The sequence continues at coordinate 22,527 of JADFSR010000012.1, read as the reverse complement.
GCCACGGCGGCGGCGCCGGCGCGACGCTCGTCGACGAGTGGCCCGAGGACAGGTCGTTACTCGATGCGCACATCGCGCGTGAGCCCGATCTCGTGAAGCTGACCTTCGACGAGCACGGGTGGGGTACTCGGCCCCTCATCCCTCTTCTCCAGCCAGAGCTGATGGCGAAGATCGGCCGCTATTTCAACGAGCACGGCATCCGGACCACGGTCCACATTTCGCACGAGTTCCGGGCCCGTCAAGCGATCGAAGCCGGCATGAACACGCTCGCACACCCGATCATTCAGGGTCCGGTCAGCGAAGGCTTCGTCAGTCTCATGGCGGCGAGCAAAGTGCCGATGGTGTCCACGCTCACAATCGGTGAGGGGTACAGCCGGTTGGTCGAACACCCCGAGTTCCTGGATCGGCCGATCTACCAGGCGACGTACGAACCGGAGACGCTCGAGCAGCTGCGCACCACGGTTCGGGACTCGTACGCCGCGCGCACGTGGACGACGTGGATGAAGGTCATGACCCCGGTGGCGCAGGAGAATCTGCGGCTCATCGCCGAGGCCGGCGGCGTGATCGTCCTGGGGTCGGACCAGTCCACCGGGCCAGCCTCGCACCGTGAGCTCGAGTTGATGGTCGAGGGTGGCATCCCCCCGGTCGAGGCGATCCGGATTGGCACGCTCAACGCGGCGATCTTCCTGGGGCGGGAACGCGAGCTCGGTTCCATAGAAGAAGGCAAGCTCGCCGATCTCGTGTTACTGTCCGCCGATCCACTGGAGGACATCAGCCATACGCAGGAGATCGAGCTCGTGATCAAGGGCGGAAAGATCGTCGATCGATCCGCGTTGGACTTGCCGGTCAATCGACGGTAGCCGAGTAGACTCGGCCAGCGTCGCCCAGATCGGTGTCGCAAGCAGGCAACAACACAGCAGGGAGCATCGGACGATGGATCAACTATCGCAGGCGAAGTGTGAGGCGTGCCAGCGAGGCGCCCCCACAGTCACGGCCGAGGAACGCGTTCAACTACACGCCCAGGTCCCCGAGTGGGCGATCGTTGAGCGCGACGAGATCCCGCGGCTGGAGCGAAGTTTCGTGTTCCCGAACTTCATCGACGCTCTGAACTTCACGAACGCCGTAGGTGCCGCGGCCGAACAGGAAGGTCATCATCCGGCGCTTCTGACGGAGTGGGGAAGCGTCACGGTGACCTGGTGGACTCACAAGATCCGGGGCCTCCATCGGAACGACTTCATCATGGCGGCGAAGACCGACGAGCTGTTCCCCGGCGAAGCGACCTCTCACGTACCGTGACCGAGTCGATTCCGATCGAGAACACGGGAGCCCCAGCTCTCCAGAAAAGTGACGGCACCTTGGTCCGTGACTCGGAATCGCCAGTAGTGCGACTCGATGCAACGTGCCGGGCAGTCATTCCAGCCGAGGCGGAACGTGATCAGCCAGCCGTTCCCGTCGCGTTCCGACTCGATATCACTGCCGTCCCCTCGGACTGTGTTGGGCTCGGCCCATCGGACCCCTGGTAGTTCTGCCAATCGCGCGGCCAGCGCGTGGATGTTAACTGCGTATACAGAACGAAGTACCACTTGTCGGTAGGCTCCCGTCATTCGATCCGAAACCAAACTGAGCCCATAGCGCCGAACCAGTTCGTCGAGCACGCTGTTGCCGCTAGGGGCGGCACCTGGCGTCCAGCGTGCCACCCATTCTTCCGTGGCATCTAGAGACAAAACGAGCTCCCGGACCGCAGGCCGCGGAAACGTGTGAATGTGAAACACGTCCACGACAGAATCCCGTTCCGCCAAACCGGTCGCATGAAACAGCCACGCGAAGGCCTGCAATCGGGCCCGCACCTCTTCGGGCGGGATTTCAATCGATGCGTCACTGAGCGGCAGGCTACGCTCGATTCCCCGTAGCGCCAACCTGGACGCGTCGACTCGATACGCCGACTCGAGCGAATCGGGGAGCGTAGGCGCCTGGGCCGCTGCCCCGTAGGCTATCCCGGAGCAGGTCAGCATCCACATCGATACGACGATCGCCCACCAGTCAGTAACCGGCATCGCCCAAGCCTCGTTGGAAAGACCGCACTCGTCGGCGTGATCCAAGTCCGTAGGTCGCGGTCGACCGCGTCTCATAGCATCAGCTCGCGGCTTTCGCTGAGCATGGTGGTCCGGCAGAAGAATCGCAAACGAGCACGACCCACCATTCTCACCAGCTCGGCTCCCCTTGAGGCCTGTGTACGACGTCGTCGTTGTCTCTTGTATGAGAGAACTCCTACATTGGATGAATAGGTGCCCGCCGCACGCGAGACGGGAATGAGTCGGGGGAAAGCGTACGGTGGGGCGATCGTCTGCCCTTTCAGTTTGGAGGTTCTCCCCACATGCGACGTACCCTTACTCTGTCTGCACTCGCGACGGCCCTTTTCGTCGCGGCATGTCAGGACTCGAATCAGCTTCTCTCCCCCAATGATCCAGCCGACGCCCCCGCGTTCAGCATCCAGCGGCAGGTCGATCAGGTTGTGCCTGGACGCATCCTCGCGCGACTCGTCGACGGTGCCGACGCGGCGTCGGTAGGGAGCGCGCACGGTGTCGCGTTCGAACGCACGGTCGCGAATGGCCGGATCGCCATCTTCAACGGTGCCGTCGGTAACGAACGCGCCCTCGCCGCCCGCCTCGGTGGTGACGACCGCGTGGTCTACGCCGAGCCCGACTACCTACGGCAGACGACCGCGATCGACGCCAAGCTCTGGGCGTTCCACAACCCGGGGGGGCTCTCGGTCGCGTGGACCCGCGGTCGCAATAAGGGAAAGCCCGTCACGTCGTACCTCTCGGTCGAGGACGCCGACGAGGACAACCACGAGGGCTACGCGTCGGGCGGTGGTCCGGTCTCGATCGCAAGCATCGACACCGGCGTGCAAATGGACCACCCGGAATTCGGCGGCGTGACGTTCGGCGACGGGTGGGACTACATAGACAACGACGCCGATCCGTCGGATGAGAACGACCACGGCACGCACACGACCGGCACGATGGTCGGAGACAGCGTCGGCGTGGCCGGCGTGGCGGGCGCCGCCTCCAACGTGACGGTCTACGTCTTCCGAGTGTGCGGTGCCAACGGTTGTCCGACGTCGGCCATCGTAAGCGCGATCTACGCCGCAACGGACTCCGGAGTCGTCGCGATGAACATCAGCCTGGGTGGCGGCTCGCTCTCGCAGTTCGAGGCCGACGCCATATTTTACGCCACCGACGAGACAACCGGCCGGCCCGGCGCGCTTGTCATCGCGTCGGCTGGCAATGGCGGCACGAGCACCGTGAGTTGCCCGGCGTGTGATACGCTCGCGCTCTCCGTCGCGGCCAGCGACTGGCTCGACGAGCACGCCTACTACACCAACTACGGCGAGGGCCTCGACATCACCGCGCCCGGCGGCGAGCTCTACTCGAACACGACGAGCGACGCAGGTATCTACAGCTCCGTGCGCGGCAGCGGCTACGCCTACTTCCAGGGCACTTCGATGGCGGCCCCACAGGTCACCGGAACCGCGGCGATCGTGGCGTCTGTTACAGGCGCCACCGGGGCGGCGCTTCGCTCACTCCTCGAGGGGACGACCGACGACCTCGGCGCCCCTGGGTACGACACCGAGTTCGGGTGGGGGCGTCTGAATTCGTACCGGGCCGTGATGGGCCCGCTGAGCGACCCCCCGTCCTCGGAGCCGGACCCGGACCCGCTCGCAGCGGGCTTCACGTTCTCGTGCAGCGAGCTGTCGTGCAGCTTCGACGCCAGCGGTTCGACCGGAAGCGTCGTTTGGGACTGGACCTTCGGTGACTCCACCATAGGGTCCGGCGTCACCGTCGCCCATAAGTATCCCGGCGTGGGCACGTACACGGTCACGCTCACTGTGGGTGACGGCAGCGGTAATAATGAGGACACCACGTCCGACACGGTGTCCTGCAAGAAGCGCGGGAGGAATGGCGTGCGCTGCAACTAGCGCGTCGATCGCCTCGGGTGATCCCAGCGGCGAGCCGGTTCTCCGGCCCGCCGCTGTCTTGTCGGTGGCATGGAGACTGCGCTCGAAGTCTATGGGGCGATTGAGTTGATTCGGGCGATCATCCAGTAAGAACTATTTTCGGTCCAGGAACGCAGTATAGGGTATTCCCAACGATCTGAAAGCACTATATATAGTGTTTGGCAAGTGAGCCCTTAGTAACCCGGCGTTGGAAACGCCGGGAGACTTTGGCGGATCGGTGGATAGGGTGATTCAGACACGCTAGCAGGCCACGGAGAATCGGATGTCTGTAGAGCGTTTCGACCGCAGGGACCGCCGGGAAGCTTCCGAGCGTCGTCACATGGCGGATCGTCGAGACATGCATCGTCGAGTCGATTACCGTCGGGACGCTGTTCGTCGCATCACCGTGATGGCGGTGTCGCTCGAGCGTCGTGAACTGTCGGACCGCCGGATGGAGAGCCGGCGGGTTGGGCCCGATCGGCGCAGCCCGGAAGAGCGCCGACACGGCGCCAGAAGGGCGCCGACACGGCGCCAGAAGAGCGCGGACACGGCGCCCAAAGCGCGCCGCGTCCGCGCCCGTCGTGAGGATCTCGAAAGAGGAGAGATCACTCATCGCCTCAGGCCCCTCGGGGGACTCACATAGTCAAAAAGTTTACGACATGGTGCGTCGTGACGGCGGACGGGAAGGTGGGGTAGGAGTGATCAGTGATGTTCGGGCATCCCTCCGAGAGGCCTGGTTGGCTTATCCCAGTGGAGCCAGCCGGGCTCGAACCGGCGACCCCCGCCTTGCAAAGGCGGTGCTCTCCCAACTGAGCTATGGCCCCTAGGCGGTAAAGGTAGTCATGGCCTCAAATGGTCGGTAGGCGACTGCTACAGGCTCCTATGCTTGGCCACGAACTCCGCGGTCGGCATGTCATGGCGGACCTCAGCCCTACGCACTCTGGTAAAACGCTCGTCACTTTGGTAGACTGCGCCGCTCACCGGGCCGCTGGCCGTATCTAAGGAGTGAAGCATGGAGGGGCGACAGGCCGAGCCAACGTTCGACGAAATCGCCGATCAGGTTCTGGAGATCTTCAACGGTGTCACCCAAGGGCAGTTGAAGCGTGATCTCCCGCTCATCGCCGAGCAAGGCGTGGACTCACTGGACATGACGGAAGCGGCGTTCGACATCGAGGACCGCTTCGGCCTCGAGTTCCCCGAGCGTGAACCGTTGATGGAATTGAGTAAGCGCCTTCCGCCCGACACCGTGGTCAGGGATCAGATCCTGACACCACGAGGGAGAGAGCTTCTCCTCGAGCGGATGCCGGAGCTCAGCGGTGTGACCCTCCCAGAAGACCTCGGCGTCTACGATGTCGCGCGATACTGGACGGTGGACACGTTCGCGCGGCTCATCCACGACGTGTTCACGCACATGGCCCGTGAGGACGAATCAGGCCGCCCTTCGGCGGTGTGGGACGGAGATCGGTTCGTGCATCCGGATTCCGGGGAGCCGGTCGAACCGCCGCCAGGAGAAGAGCTTCTCGAGCTGTGGCTTGAACGAAAGGTGGCTGAAGAGCTGGACCGATGACCTCTTTCGTGGTCCGCTCCCACTCCATCGTGGCGCCGGGGGACCTCGCTTACTCAGACTTCATCGCCGGCCGCTCGGCCGTCGTCCGACTCCCCGAAGAGTTTCCGGTGCGCGTCGGCGCCCCGATCCCAGACCACGTCTGCCGTCCCCGCCCCGATGCTCAGCGGATCACGCCGAGGGGCGTCGCGCTCGCACTCGAAGCCTGCGACCGCCTGGAGTACGACCCAGACGCTCACTATGGGCTGGTCCTCGCGCTCCCGACCCTCCGCGCGGAGCCAGAGCATATCGAGCGCTCGCTCGACGCGGTCGAGGACCCGAGCGGGTTGACTCCGCTACTCGGCTTCTTTGGGGACGCGCCGCTGGCACATATCGCGAAACGGCTGGGAGTGGACGGCCCCCGAGTGCGGGTTGATACCGCCTGCGCCTCGGGCAGCGATGCCTTGATCTTCGCCCATCAGTGGCTTGAAGCCGGCGCCGTCGAGGACGTGATCGTCGTCGCTTCCACAGCCCTGTTGAATCCCTTCGCCGTAGCGGGATTCAACAATCTCGGGACGTTGAACCGCGACGACGATCTGCGGGCGAGCCGACCTTTCGACGTGAACCGAAACGGATTCGTCATGGGAGAGGGCGCCGCCGCCATGTGGCTGAGCAGCCGCCCGCACCCAGAAGCGCCGGGATACTTGAGCGGGTACGGACAGTCGATGAACGCCACGCACATGACGGGCGTGCCGGATGACATCGGCATCATGCTCCGCGCATGCACGTCCGCGCTGGCCGGCGTGGCCAACCTCGAGACGGACTTGGCGTACGTCTCGGCACATGGCACTTCGACCAGGGCGAACGACGCAGCCGAGATACGCGTCTACAGGGAGCTGCTCGGTGAGGGTCGAGCAATGGTCCCCATCAGTTCTTTGAAGTCGATGATCGGCCACTGTCTCGGAGCGTCCTCACTCATCGAAGCGTGTGTCTGCATCGATGTCCTGACGCATGGTGAGGCACCGCCTACGATCAACCTCGAGCACCCCGATCCGCAGTCGGGCCTCGACTTCTTGCCCAACGAATCGAAAGAGGTCTCCGGGGACTTCGTTCTGTGCAACGCGTTCGGATTCGGCGGGCACAACAGTTCGTTACTGTTTTCCCGCGGGCCGATCTAGCGTGCTCCGGCTCGAGGCGTTCAGCGCTGCATTCACTCGGCCGCTCGGCGCGTGCATGGATCTGCCGAACGTGACGCTGGTCGAGCATGCGAGCGAGCAGCAGCGCCGAGCACCGGCCTCCACATACGCGATCGAGGCGCTTTCGCGTCTCGATGTACCCACCGACGCTCGTGTCGTCACGATTTCGGGGCCACCGGGCGAGCTCATGCACCACGTGGAACCGATCAGGCAGCGTTCCCGCGATGGCCGTTTGATGGGCCCCGATCTTGCCCGCCGGCTGCGCCGGCTCCACCCATACGCACTCCTCCTCACCCTCCAGAACCAGGTGGCGGCTTCGATCTCGATGGAGTTCGGCTTGACCGGGCCGTGCGTGAACCTGATCGAGGGCGCGACCGCCTTCGCCGACGCCCTCCGCGTCATGGAACTGGCCAAGGACCGCGAGACCACGCTGCTCGTCATGTCCTCTGCTGCGGATCGCCCTGAGCAGCGTGAGCTGACGAGGCTGAAGCTCCCCGACAGCGTGCTGGTCGAGGGCGCCATCTGCTTCCTGTTCTCACGTGACGGGGAACTCGGACTCGTAGGCGCTCCGACCCCGGGGCAGGCCGTCGACCGCCCCAACCCGGAGGGAGGGCCTGCGACGAACCTCCCCCCGGGTTGGCCTCACGCGCCCTGTTTGCAGGGCGGCATGTGCGTTCTGTGGGCGCTGGCGTCCGGTATGCGATCCGAGCGGTTCTGGCTCTCAGACGGTCACGGCTACGAGGCGTCCTTCGACTGGCAGAAGTCCCCCTAGCGGATCTCGAAGGTCTTGCTCACACCGAAGACCAGCGTCTGGTCTCTACTACCCACCAGGTCCGCGTTGCTGAAGATCCATCCAATCGTGAGGTCCAACTCTGATGCCGTGAAGCCGTATCCTGCCTCCAGGTACTCACCGTCAAACCCGTCTCCGAAGCTGCCCATGGTCGTGTAGAGACCCCGGTGCTCCGCCGTAACCCCGAGGAACCAGTAGTTCAGCGACTCCGGTGTCGTGTCGTACTGGCCCATGGAGAATTCGACCGACAGCGGTCCGACCTCCGCTCCGAGGTTCGCCTCCAAGTACGTATGGTCGAAGTCACCCGTGTAGAAGTACCCGGTGCCGCCCACGCTCACGCTCAGGCCCGCGATCTCGAAGCCGTAGCCGCCGTACACATCGACCTCGTTTCCCGCACCCACGTCAGCGCCCCAGACTCCGACGTACAGGCCAGCCAGTGCGACGTCCAACCCGGCCCGCTCGCGGACGAGCTCTCCTGCGGGATGCCGCGATAGAGGTACTCGCTGCTCCACCCGGCGTTGGCCGTCACCGTGGCCTCCTGCGCGACAGCGGAGACAGGTAGTAGGAGAGCAGCCGCGAGCAAGGGCCCAGTAAGTCCTTTCATCGTTGTCGCGTCCTTGTTCGATTCGTCGTTTGATCGCTGTCTCACACTTCGTCCCAACTCAGGGAGCGACAGGCGTAACCGCTGCCGTGTCCCTTTCCGCCGTGCGAATCCTATGCACCGCCTGGACGGGGAGAACGAAGACCTTCCCGTCTCCGACGTCTCCTGTCCGCGCCGCGCTGAGAACCGCCTCGACGGTGGCCTCCACAAACGGCTCTGACACCCCGATGTCGATCATCACCTTGTCGGTCAAACCCATTTTCACGGACGTGCCCCTGTAGGTCTCCACGGTCTCCGTCTCACCGCCGTGACCCTGCACACGACTGACCGTGAATCCCGTCACTTCTGCCATGTATAGGGCGTTCAAGACGTCGCTCAGCTTGTCCGGACGCACGATCGCCTTGACGAGTCTCACGAGCGTGCCGTCACTCCCTTCGAACGTGCGCGGCTCCCCTAGCTCGCGGGCGATGGCAGGGTGCCGGAGCGCGTCGCCGCTCCCGTTGAGCTCCTCGTGGAGGATGAGGACCGCACCCTCACCACGCGCATAGCCTTCCTCTCCGTGGGAAAGCACGTCCATGCCCCGCCGCTCGGAATCGGCGGCCGGCCGCAAGGGGGTAACCAGCTGGATCATCTTGAGGATGACCAGTGTCGCGACTGCGCTGTAGGCGGCGACGGCGAGGACCGCAACAGCCTGGATACCGACCTGGCCCGGGTTCCCGAAGAGGAGCCCGTCGGCGCTGCCGTTCACCACCGCGCTGGCGAAGACCCCTGTGAGGATCGCGCCGGTGGCTCCCCCCACGCCGTGCGCCGCGAAGACGTCGAGGGAGTCGTCGAGGCGTGTGCCCGCGCGCCACCGGATGATGCCATAGCTGGGAAGCGCCGCGATCGCGCCGATGGCGAGGGCCGACATGGGCGAGACGAAGCCCGCGGCCGGCGTCACGGCCACGAGACCGACCACGATGGCCGTTGCCGTACCAACCGCAGTGATCTGCTTCGCGAAGAAGGTGTCCAGAAGCGCCCACACGACCAGCGTAGCGCACGGGGCGACGAGCGTGTTCACCACGCCGAGCGCCGCGAACTCATCCGCCGCCAGAGCGCTCCCGCCGTTGAAACCCATCCAACCGAACCAGAGCAGGCCCGCGCCGAGTAGGACGAAAGGCACGTTGTGGGGGAGCATCGCCTGGCGGCCATAATCCGTTCGGGGCCCCAAAACCAACGCCGCCGTCAGCGCTGCTGCACCCGCGTTGACGTGCACGACGGTTCCGCCGGCGAAGTCCAACGCACCCAACCCGGCCAACCATCCGCCACCCCAGACCCAGTGCGCAACCGGGGCGTAGACCAGCAGGCCCCAGAGGGAGATGAAGGCCACGTAGGCACCGAACCGCATCCGTCCCACGACCGCGCCCGAGATCAAGGCGGCGGTGATGATGGCAAACGTCGCCTGGAACGCCATGAAGAGCATGTCGGGAATGGTTCCGTTCGGCTGCACGCCGACGCCTTTCAAGAAGGCCATCGATAGGTCGCCGACCAACGCCCCGCCCTCACCGAACGCGAGGGAGTATCCGACGACGACCCAGAGCACGCCCGCAAAGCCGAAGGCGATGAAGCTCATCATCATCGTGTTCAGGACGTTCTTGGAGCGGACCAAACCACCATAGAAGAAGGCGAGGCCGGCCGTCATGAGAAGCACGAGGGCGGTCGAGGTCAGCAGCCACGCTGTGTCTCCGCCGGAGATCACGGCCTCTTCCTGCGCCGCGACCAGATCCGGGCTCAGCAGCAAGAAGAGAGCTGCAAGGGCAAGAGCAAACAGACACGCGTCCAACCGCTGGCGAAGCGGCGCGAACCCTTTCCTCATCCGTCCTACCAGGAGGGTGCCGGGCATCAGTCGTTCTCCTTTTTCACATGTTGATCGCTTTGACTTCGCTGACTCGACAGCCACGCCTCTGGGCAAGCGCCGTACCAACTGCCGACGGGGTCGGGATCAGCTCCTAGCCAGAGCCGTATGTGGTTGTGGCTGAACGCTTTCGGGGATCAGCGAGGGCTGGTCAGCCCCGCGTAGCTGGACGACACTTTCGTATCACAGGCCCGATAAACCGACAAAAATGTAGGTTCGGCCTTCAGGCGTCCCAGGACGGACGTGAGGACGCGCGGTAGCGGGCAGAGTCGATCCCGTACTTGCGGAGCTTGTAGCCGATGATCCGTGGGCTCGTCTGAAGCAGTCGGGCGACCTCGGCTTGGTTGCCGCGGGCCGTCTTGAGACTATCCAGGAGCAGGTCCTTCTCGTAGTTCCCGACCGCGACGTCGAGGGAGACCTGCGGCAGGGTGCCCGACAGCTGGGCGGGCTGGAGCGTGGGAGGAAGGTCGTGCCCGTGGATCACCCCGCCCGCGCATACGAGCACAGCGCGCTCGATGCAGTTCTCCAACTCCCTGACGTTGCCCGGCCAATGGTAGGCCATCAGCAAGTCGATCGCGGGTGTCGAGATGCGGCGAACGCTCCTACCCAGCACCGACGCGTACTTCTCGGCAAAGTGATCGACCAGCAGGAGAATGTCCGGCTTCCGGTCGCGCAGGGCGGGCATGAAGATGCTGAACACGTTGAGTCGGTAATATAGGTCCTCGCGGAAAGCCCCTTGCCGCATCGCGCCCTCGAGATCGCCGTTGCTTGCCGCAATCACCCGCACGTCGACCCTGATCGGTTTCACTCCGCCCAACCGCTCGAACTCCCTCTCCTGGAGGGCTCGCAGGAGCTTGACCTGAGTGGATGGGGACAGCTCACCCACCTCGTCCAAGAACAGTGTCCCCCCATCGGCGAGCTCGAAGCGGCCCTTCTTCTGCTCCCGCGCGTCCGTGAAGGCTCCCGGTTCGTAGCCGAAGAGCTCCGACTCGATGAGGGTGTCCGGCAGCGCGCCACAGTTGACTTTCACGAAGGGCCCCTCGGCCCGCGGAGAGTTGTAGTGGATCGCGTGAGCGACCATCTCCTTCCCCGTCCCCGACTCGCCACGGATCATGACGGTCGTCGGGCTGCCTGCGACTTGGGCGATCTCCTGGTAGACGTCACGCATCTGGCGGCTGTTGCCGATGATGTTTCGGAACTCGTACCGCTCCCGCAACTCCTGGCGGAGTTGGTCGTTCTCCATCAGCAACCGCTGCCCCTCGGTCTCCACCAGCGTGTGAACCCTGACGGCCTGACCGATCATCGAGGCCACGACCCCCAGCAACTCTGCTTCGCGCGCGAAGTCTCGCTCCCGATCATAGGGCAGTGTGACGCCGAGACTGCCGGCGGCCTTTCCGCCGACCTGAACCGGGACACACACGAAGCTCAGCTCCTCGAGTGTTGGGGGTGGACGCGAGGAAGATCCCAGCGGCGGGCCCTATCGCCTCACAGCGATCCCCTGGACCTCGAAGCGCGCATTGAAAAGTAGGGTGCCGGCCCCGAGAAAAGCCCGGGCCGGGAACTCACCCTCGAAATACGTCCGGTACACCGCGTTGAAGGCGTCGTAGTGCGCGACATCGGAGCAGAATACCTGGACTGTGACGAGGTCATCCATCGTCATGCCAGCGGCCGCGAGTGTGCTGCGGACGTTGTCCAGGACGAGCCTCGCTTCGGCTTCCGGGGTGGACGGAACTTGCTGGTTGGAGTCCAACCCGATCGTTCCGGACAGGTAGAGCGTGTTGCCGGCCAGGACCGCGCCACTGAACGGCGGCGCCGTCGCGTCGGTCGCGTAGCGCGCGTTGATGTACTCACGCCCCTCTTGGGCGGCGACGTTGGTGGTGAGGCCCGCAATCGCGAGGAGGAGTGCGAAGGTCCTTAGGGATTGCATCTGCATCGGTCATCTCCGGGATAGGTCTTGCGAAACGAGCGAGACGATAACGATAGCTCGGAGCACGCCTCCCCCATACATTCGCGACCCGTTTCAAGACCGTTCCCGGGAGGAACCCGTGCGCCGCGTTTCGAGCAAGCACACCCTGTTGATGACCGTCGCCGCGCTGATCGGTGCCGCCCCGCTTTCAGCCCAGATCCCTACGCCCGAAGAGCACTTCGGCTTTTCCATGGGCACCGACAAAGAGCTGGCCCGCTGGGACGAGATCCTCGAGTACTTCACGATCGTGGCGGACGGCTCGGACCGAATCCGGATCGACACCGCGGGACCGACCACGCTCGGTGCCGAGTTCATATCGGTCACGATGTCTTCACCGGCGAACCTGGCGAGGCTGGATCAGATCAGAGATGCCTCGAAACGTATCGCTGCCGGTAGGATCTCCAGAGAGGAAGCTGAGCGCATTGCCGACGACACGCCGGCGACTGCGTTCATCAACCACAATATCCACTCGACCGAGATCGGCTCATCCCAAACGAGCGTAGACCTGGTCTACCTGCTCGCTACCGGCACCGACGCCGTCACACGGGAGATCCTCGACAACGTCGTGACCGTGCTCATCCCCTCCGCGAACCCGGACGGGCAGATCATGGTCACCGACTGGTACCGCCGGAACGTCGACACCGAGAATGAGCGCGCGCGCATGCCGTGGCTCTATCACCATTACGCCGGGCACGACAATAACCGCGACTTCTTCATGGCCAACCTGGTCGAGACGCAGTACTGGATGGAGCTGATGTACCACCGGGCCTACCCTCAGCTCTATCTCGACCAGCACCAGATGGGCAGCAGCGGCCCGCGCATCTTCGTGCCGCCCTACCCCGACCCCATGAACCCGGACGTGCACCCGCTCCAGTGGCAGCAGTTGCGCTTCATGGGCGGCGGCATGGTCGCGGACTTACAGGCCCGGGGGAAGCAGGGAGTGGTCACGGGCTCGATGTACCGCATCTGGGGCCAAGAAGGCGCGCTCACCGGGCGTTACCACAACATCGTCGCGCTCTTGACCGAGACCGCCAGCTCTCGCATCGCAAGCCCCGACACGGTCTCGCTCTCCGCGCTCGAGCGCGGCGCAGCGCCCGGCCGCGGCCTCAGCACCTACGGGTTCCAGATGGCGTTCGTCGACCCCTGGATGGGCGGCGAATGGAGACTCGGCGACATCGTCGACTACCAGACGATCGCCGCGATGTCGTTCCTCGAGCAGACCGCCAAGTTCAGCGAGCACTACATCATGGGCCGCTGGCAGATGTCTTCCGAGACCATCCGGAAGGGCGAGGAGGAGGGGCCCCGCGCGTATGTGATCCCGCTCGACCAGAACGACCCGGTCGCCGCGGCCGAGATGGTCGATCGCCTCCTGCTGCAGGGGCTAGAAGTCCACCGCACGACGGAAGCGTTCGAGGCGGTGATCGAGAGCGATCTGTGGGAGTCGCCCGACGGCGGTTTGCTCGACGTCGATGAGGACGACGAAGAGGGTGGCGAAGGCGACGAAGACGAGAGCGAGGCGCTCGACGAGGACGAAGAGAGCGACGATGAGGGCGAGGTGCTCGACGAGGACGAAGAGAGCGACGATGAGGGCGAGGTGCTCGACGAGGACGAAGAGAGCGACGATGAGGGCGATGCGCTCGACGAGGGCGACGAGCACGTAGTGCGCACTTTCCCGGCCGGATCCTGGATCGTGTACGGAGCGCAGCCCGCGCGCGCCGCCGTGCTCGACCTCATCGAGCCGCGCCGCCGTGAGCTGCTCCATGAGTGGCCGGACGGCCCGTACGTGCGCAGCTATGACGGGGCCGCCTATACCATGCCGTTGCAGATGGGGGTCGAGGTGATCCGCGTGGATGATGCGTTCGATGTGGACACCGAGGCTGCCAGGGTCGGTCCGCTCACCGTCCCGCCCATTCCGAACGCGAGCGATTGGTATGCGATCAGCGCCCAGGTCACCCGCAGCTATCAGGCCGTGAACCGCATGCTGGACGCTGGGCTCCCCGTCTCCAAGGCGGAGTCGGACGACGGTCCGGTCTTCGTCGTGCGGGCCGCGGCCCCGCAGGCACTCGCCCTGATCACCGAGGCAACCGCCGATCTCGGCATCCCCGTGACGGCCGATCCGGACGGTTTGCGCGAAGCCATGCCACAGCAGCTCAACCGTATCGGGCTCTACCAGGGCTGGGCCGGCGCGATGGACGAAGGTTGGACTCGGTTCGTATTCGACGACTTCGAGTACTCCTACGAAACCCTCGGGAACACCGACGTCCAGGCCGACGACCTCTCCGATCGCTTCGACGTCATCGTCTTCCCGTCGGAGATCCCGCTCAATCGGTTGATCAACGGCGATACCGCGACGCAGGTCCCAGAGGAGTTCAAGGGGGGCATCGGCGAGGATGGCGTCGAGAAGCTCAAACAGTTCGTGCGCGCGGGCGGTACGCTGATCACGCTCGAGCGCGCGGACGAGCTCGTGATCGAGCACTTCGGAGTGCCCGTGCGCAACGCCCTAGAGGGAGTCGGTCAGCCCGATTTCTACCTGCCGAGCTCACTGCTGCGCGTCGAGCTCGACGGCGAGCACCCGCTGACCATGGGCAGCCCCGACGAGGTGGCCGCAAAGTGGGCAGGCGGCCGTGCCTACGAGCCCACCGACTTCGGCGGCGAGGCGGGCCGAGTACGCGCGGTGGGTAACTGGGCGGAGGACCCCGAGCGGCTCCTGATGAGCGGTCAGCTAATCGGCGCCGAGTTCTTGGCCGGCAAGGGAGCGATCCTGGACGTGGAGTACGGCAGCGGGCGCATCCTCATGTACGGATTCCGGGTGCAGCATCGCGGCCAGACGCACGGCACGTTCAAGCTGCTTTTCAACGCGCTGCTCAAGAACGCACCGCGCACAGCGACCGAAGACGGCTGACTACGTGAACGTCCGCGCGGCCCTAGCCTCCCTCACGTTTCTGCGACTCGACGAATTCCTCCACGCCTTTCGGGAGCAGCAGGTTGTCGGAAATCGCGGCGATCTCCTCCGCCTCCTTCCACGCCCTCTCGAGGCGCCATAGCTCGCCCTCCAGCGCTCGGCGCTCCTGCTCCTCGTGCAGTGCCATCTCGAGTGCGAGCTTCGTCGGCTTCGGCATCTTGTTGATGTAGCCCGGGACGCCCTTCTTGTCGCGGAATTGGTCGCGGTCGACGAGGTCGGCCAGGAAGTCGGTGGGGTGTCCGTGCGATTCGATCTCGTCCACGGCGTCTTGCACTGTTTCCGGCTTGCCGCCCATGGCGTTCAACTTGGGCAGAATCGCTCCCACGATACGGCGGGCTTCTTCTCCCCTGAACCACTCTTTTTGCTTGCCTTTCCGCACCTCGACCTTGAAGCCGAGGTCGTCGTCTGCGGCACGAACTCGCGTGCCGAGCAGGTCCATCCGCTTGAGCTTGAGAAGCTCTCCGTTCGGCCTACGGTGCTTCACCAGAGTGCGCCCGTTCGCCCATACGTTCCATAAGTTGCCGCTCTGCGCGAGCACCGCACCGGAGATCGCCCCCGTCACGACGCCGCCGATCACGACGCCGCCGATCACGACGGCAGCGCCGACTCCGTACAGGATCTGCCGTTTTCGTCGGCGCCCGAACTGGTCGCCGTACCGCCAGGCCGCGAACTCGGGCCGCATCGGCGCACCGATTCGCACGAGCTCCAGCCCCTCGTGGTGCTTCGCGAGACCTACGTTTTCGGTGGACACGCGGACGCGGGTATCGCGGAAGATCTTCTCACACATCTCCACCGCCTCCCAGCGTTCCTCCAACGGCGAGAGGTTCCAGCGCTCACACTTCCGGCACACGACCCACAGCCGGCCCTGCGCGGCGTCGAACGCCAGCCGGCGTCCGACCGGAAACGTCTCGATGACCTCGTTGGTGCCGAGAGGCCGATTGCAGAACATGCAGGTCTTGTACAAGGTCGTCCGTGTCTCAGGTAGTCGTGGTCACCTGCCTAGGTTACGGCAGCTCCGGCCGCCGCCTTCACCACGTTCAACGGAAGACCACGTAGAGCGCCACCGTTGCGAGGAGTACACCGATCCCCAACGGACGCGCCCACGGGTCGGGTGTGAGGCCGATGTCGCTCTTCCGCTCGAACCGAAATGGCGCCTCTCTCGGAGCGCCCAAAGCAAGACGCCGTAGACCGGCCCACCGAGCAAGCACGCAGCGATCACGAGTACCCCGGTGGCGATGCGACCCACTCGTACATAGTGCTGGGCATCCGCATCCGGTCGGAACCGCCGCCTGTATAGGTCCATAGTGAAAATCGTGGACGCGGAGTTCAACATCGAGTCGAGGCTGCTCATGACCGCACCGAACAGCGCCGCGAACATGATCCCGCGCTGTCCGGCCCGAAGCGCGCGCGCCCCAAGCGTCCGCTGGGTGATGAACTGGTTGCCGCCCCAATAGAACATGTTGGGGATCCAGATTCCGAGCAGGAGCGCGGTCCAGGGGATCTCGGGATGATCCGCCGGCAATATCGTGTGCAGCTTGTCAGCGTTCGTATCCAGGAATGCACGAACCCCGCCGACTCGCTCGAATCCGAGGACCATCACCACCGTTACCGCCCACCAGGAGCGCTGCGCCCTGGATGAGGTCCGACCACACCACCGCCTTGAGTCCGCCGTAGATCGTGTACGCCCCCGCGAGCAGACCGATCAGCCAGATGCCGAGCACCAGGTCGAGGTCGATAGATCGTCGCGAGCCCCAGCGCACCGCTGTACGGCACTGCGGCCATCGTGACGCCCACGTACGCCAGCATCATGTAGACCGCCATGAGCGTGCGTGCGGCGACACCGAAGCGATGCTCGAGGAACTCGGGCATCGTGTAGATGCCGAGCTCCAGATACCTCGGCAGCAGCCAGAGACCGACGACTACGAGTGAGGCCGCGGCAATCCACTCGTAGCTCGCCACGGCGAGCCCGGACACGCCGAACCCGGAGCCTGCCATTCCGACGAAGTGCTCAGTCGAGATGTTCGACGCGATGGGATCAGCCACCAGGTCAGATTCCGGCCAGCGAGGAAGTAGTCCTCGGAGGTCTCTTCCTTGCGGCCCTGGTAGAGGGAGACGCCGACGACGAGCGCGATGAACGCGAAGAACGCGAGGGCATCCCACCAGGAAGCGAGCGCCATGCTTCAACCGGCTCCAGAGCCGGGAGCGTCCACCGCGTCCACCTTGGAGATGCTCAGCTCGGTGAACACACCGAAGTGGTCCGAGAGCGCGTCGTCACCGGTGAGAACCAGGCGTCCCGAGGTAACATCGAGCTCGAAGCCAGGCGGCGGACGAACCATGACGTAATCGAAGATCTGCCGCCCTTCAAAGCGATTGTACCAGAGGTCCGCGTAAGGGTTGGTCTCAACGTCGTACGTGAGGCGGGCCGGGGCGAAGCGGGCGCTGTGTCGACGAAGTCGAGTGAATCGACGAGGAACGCAAAGGTCGGAGATGTCACGCCGTTACTGGCCAACGAAAGGTGCACCACGTTCAAATCGCCGACGCGATGCTGGATGGTGAAGGCAGGTAGCCCGGAGGGATCCTCGGAAGACGGGGTTCGTGAGTAACCCCGAGTCACGCGGGGGTGTCGTCCTGGGACGGGTACACGAGCATCCCGAGTGACTCGGCGACCATCGCGGGCTTCTTCTCGCCCTCGACTTCGATCGTGTGCCGCGTCTTGATCACGAAGCGGTTCTCGCCCGCGCCCCGCACTTTCACGACCTGCATTCGGTCGCGGATACGCCCCCCCACGGGAACCGGTGCCATCAGGCGCACGCGATCCAAGCCGTAGTTGAGGACGTATTGCACGCCGTCGGGATACTGCCAGGCCGGGGTCGATCGCATGAAGTGGCTGAGCATCGAGATCGTCCAGAAGCCATGCGCGATCGTACCATCAGCCGGCCCCTCCAGGGTAGCCCTCTCCGGATCGATGTGCAGCCAGTTCCAGTCCCGGGTGGCGTCCGCGAACTGATCGATCGTCTTCTGCTCGACATCGAGCCATTCGGATACGATCGGCTCCCTTCCCAGCGCGTTCCAGATGTCCTCGGCTGTGTAGCTCTGTGTTGCGCTCATGGATTCAGCCAGTAGTTCACTTTGATCATCAGGATATTGTCGGCTGGGACGCTGAATAGGTCTCCGGCGTCCCGGCCCAGGTCGAAAGTGCCCACCCACCGGTTGGCTCCGGCGGGTCCCTGACCGATAACCGAATTGACCCGCCTCTGCTGCCAGACGAGGAAGAGCGTGGAGCCCGGCCTCCATTCCCACCGGAGCACCGCGTTGCCGAGAAGGCTCCGGTAGTTGAAGTCGCGGTTCGACACCTTGAAGCTTCCGGCGGGTCCGTCCCCATCGGGGTCGATACTGGAGTTTCCGTCCGCGTCTTGGGTTACGGTACCCACATCCGTGCCGTACTCGAGGAAGTCGAAGGTCCCGGGCGCGCTGAATTCCTTCAGGAACCCGTAGTCGCCCGCCGATGCAAACGGCTCCACATACAACTGCAGCGACAAGGTCGGCGAGAACGTGGCGTTCACGCGCGTCTCGAGTGAGAGCGTGGTCCGGTCCAGGTCAGCGAACACGTACCGGCTCCCAAAGGTGGCGCCGGCGAGCGGATCATCGATGCGCGTGACGTACTGGGCGGTCGAGTAGGACCGGGAGTAGGACGGGCCGAAGCTGATCTGGAGGGTCTCCCTGATCCGCGCGCTCAGGTTGAGCTGTACGCGGCGATTCCAGCCTCCCGCATCATCGGAGCCCCAACTGTAGGTGGCTCGAGCCACCGCAGCCCGCCTGCTGTCCGAATTCAGGTTCAGCCTTCCTGAAAAGCTCCCAGGCGAGCGGGCCATGGGACCGCCCCTGAGTAGCCGATCATCATCCGTCCACGGATCGACCTGGACTCTGAACGACGTGCGCCAATAGTTCAGGAACGTGAGATTGAGCATGGCGTTGACGTTGGCGAAGACACGGTCTCCCGCGGAATTCCACACCGCGTCCGGGCTCATGCTCGCGTTCCACGAGCGAAGGATCCGGCCCGGCTCCACCTGGTTGTATTGATAGTGGGTATCGAAGAGCACACGGTCTGCGTGGGATTGAAAGCCGAGGTCGTTGGCTTCGAAACCGGGGCTCACGAACGCCACGCCGTTTCTCATCGTGAACGAGCCGGCCTGCTTGCCGATGAAGCCCATCACGTACAATCCCTTCAGCGATGTCGCGGACGGGTTCACCTCTACGTGGTCCGCATCCGGCCTCTGGAAGTACCGCGCCGAGGACCTTTGCGTGCGTACGATCGCGTCCGCGGTTCCCGCCACATGGCTCCCGGCCACCAGGCCGCTGAACATCCACATCCGGTCGGTCGTCTCGTGAGCGAAGTCGAAGCCACCGGAGTACGCGGACGAGTGCAGCTTGCTCGCCAACGTCGTTCCCCGCACGTCGCGGTTTACGGCGGTCCCGATCACGCCGAATCGGGTCGCACCTCCACGGATCTGACGTCGCAAGCGTGCCACGAAGTGATTGGCGGCCGGCTCGACCGCGAGCTCGCCGGCTTCCCGGTTCGCATCGAGGTACGATGCGGTCTCGCCGGCGGTCACCGCCTCCAAAACGCCCAGGGACCAGCCGTCCCCGACGCGGCCCGTAATTTTGGCTGCTCCCAGGATCGTCGTAGCTGTCGGCACATCGGAAAAGACGGCTTCCGAGGGAACGGAGCCCCTGGGTGATCTTCCGATCCGCCGCGAGTAGAGAATTTGCGGCGGTCGTCCGACGCTGCCGACGGGACCCCCTTCGCCGAAGCTGAAGATGTCCGCGCCCTCGACGAAGAACGGGCGCCGCTCACTGAATCGCGTCTCGAAGGCGGTGAGGTTGATGACCGATGGATCCGCCTCCACCTGGCCGAAGTCCGGATTGACCGCTGCGTCGAGCGTGACGTTCGAGGCGATGCGGTACTTGAGATCGACACCAGCGCCTGCGAAGTGATCCGCTCCGCTTCGGTAGGGATTGCCGAAAGCCACACCGGCAGGGGCGTCGAGCTGCAAGTACTCCCCCCGAGCTACGGCATACGGAAGGAGCTCGAGCCGCCGCCCGGGCTCGATCCCCGCCATACCGTTCAGGTGCGCGAAGCGAGAGACTCCGGCGCGTTCCAGCCTGGGCGTGAACGGGAAGGTGGCGTTCTCCTGGTTGCGCTGGATGTTCCGCTCGACCTGGATTCCCCAGACCTGCTGATCCTCCCGATCGAATCGGAGCTGGCTGAAGGGGATCCGCATCTCCACCACCCACCCCGAGTCCGTGACCGCGGTCGCGAGGTCCCACACGGGATCCCACGACGAGTCGCCCCCTCCCCTGCGATTGCCGGTGACGATCGCATCTCCCTTGACGCCCGACGGATTCGTCCAGAAGCGGTAGGCGGTCTCGTGATCGTGATAACTGTCCAGGAGGAGGACGAACGAATCGGAGTCCCCGAGGCGGGAATCCCGACGTGCGAGGCGGGACGTGACCGGACTCCGATCATGGAGGCGGGCACCCACGTAGATGGCGTCGTCGTCGTAGACGAATCGCACCTCGGTCCGTTCCGTCGCGGGCTGGCCCTCGAGCGGGGCGGTCTGAAGCAAGTCCGAAATCGGTGCCACCTGCTGCCAGATCGCATCGTCGAGAAGCCCATCGATCGTGATCGCCCCGACCACCCGAGTCGCGGTCGCCGTCGGCGCCAGCTCGTGACGGTAGCCGGCGACGGAGTCCCGCGCGGGCGCCACCCCTGATCGCTGATCGCCGACCTGCTGGGCAGAGATCACCGGCGCGGCCAACGCCAGGAGGCCGGCCAACAGAGCACACGCGTGCTCCCCAACGCGGTCAGGTCGCAATGGCCTGCATCACCAGCCCACAGATCCAGGCCGCGTAGGTGCCGATCCCGTACCCGAGCACTGCCAGCAGCACGCCCACTGGTGCCAGGCTGGGGTGGAACGCCGAGGCGACCACGGGTGCTGAGGCAGCGCCACCGACGTTGGCCTGGCTCGCCACCGCCATGTAGAAAGTCGGAACCCTGAGGACCCGCGCCATGATCAGCATCAGAACCGCGTGGAAGGCGATCCAGATGCCGCCTATGGCGAAGAGCCCGGGGTTGGTGAACACCGCCATAATGTCCATGCCCATGCCGATCGTGGCGACGAGCACGTAGAGCATGGCGGTACCCACACGGGACGCGCCGGCACCCTCGAGGTTCTTGACCTTCGTAAACGACAGCCCTATCCCGATCGTGGTAGCGATGACCACGAGCCAAAAGAACGTGCTCGTGAGGCTCATCCGCTCCAGCACGGGGGCGTTGGCCGCGATCCACTCGGCGATGAAGGAACCGGCCAGATGGGCGAAGCCGGTGACGCCGAAGCCGACGGCCAAGATGAGCATGAGGTCGGTCAGCGTTAGGACCCGGGCATGCTCGTCGCGGAACGCCTCCACCCGGCGCCGTAGCTCCTCGAGCGCGGTCGTGTCGGCGCCCATGCGCTCGTCGAGAACCGCCGCACGGCCCGCGAGGAAAAGCAGGATCGCCATCCACACGTTGGCCCAAATGACGTCGACCGCGACCATCTGCGAGAAGAGGGCATCGCTCACTTCGAAGACTTCCTTCATCGCCGTCTGGTTGGCGCCGCCCCCGATCCAGCTCCCAGCCACGGTGGCGAGGCCTCTCCACACCGCGTCTGGGCCGGAGCCACCCACGGTCTCCGGGCTCACCATCCCCACGATCATCAGCGCCAACGGTCCGCCCACCATGATGCCGATGGTGCCCGTGAAGAACATGAGTACGGCCTTGTAGCCCAGGCGCATGATGGCCTGGAGGTCGACGGACAACGTCAGCAGCACGAGGCACGTGGGCAGCAGATACCTGGACGACACGAAGTAGAGACGAGACTGCTCCGCGTCCACCACGTTGAAGGTGTTGAGCAGCGAGGGGAGGAAGTAACAGAGAAGCAGGCCCGGCACGTACGTGTAGAACTTCTTCCAGAACAGGTGCTCGCTGCTCTCCGTGTAGAAGACGAAGCCGAGGATCAGCGCGAGCATGCCCAGGACCACGGCGTCGTTCGTCACCAACGGCTGGGCGGTCTCCATCGAGGCGTCTCAGGTCTGTGAATTTGCGGGCACGGGTCGGCCCGCCGGGAGGAGAGCCGCCACAATGTACGGGTCAGACGGCCGGCAGAAAGGAGGCGCCGGGGGTGACATCCTTTTCGCGCCGAGCCACGTAGCAGGCTATCATCGAGAGCACGACCTCACACAACGGCTGCTTCGCTGGGGGAGATACCATGTCATCGTCACGAGTCCTGATGTCCACGTTTTTGGCCTGCGGTGCCGCCCTACTCGCCGGGTGCGCCAGCGAGTCCGGGACGCCGGCCGCGATGGCCATGGCGGCGGGCAACACGATCACCGGTGAGGGACTGCCGAACCCGAATCCGACCGTGCTGGCGAACTGGGGGGATCTCCCCGAAGGAAGGGAGTGGGGCTCGACCGCCGGGATCGACATCGACCCGATCGACGGCCATATCTGGGCGTACGAGCGGTGTGGGGCCAGCAGCT